>JAEUJM010000010.1 GCA_016794585.1 Acidimicrobiales bacterium | reverse complement strand
CGGGGAGGAGCTGGCGCACGGTCGCCGACGGTACAACCCCACAGCCCACCCCCCGGTGTCCCCAGGCAGGGTGGGGAAATCCCTGTGAAATCCACAGGTCGTCCCCTTCCAGCACACAGGCAGATGTCCGTAGGGTGAACTCCGTCACATGGCTGCGACGCGGGGTCTCCGGAATGGTGGTGTTGCGTCTTTCCGTGGCGGGTTTGGACGGCTCCTTGGGGGTCCCTCGCCCAGGCCGGCTCCCCTTGCGAGGGGGTCCGGTCGGGCATCCCCCTGACCTGGGGAACCCGCGTCGCAGCCGACCGCAGCACCGTTGCCGCGACCACCCTCGGTGCAGGGCCGGTGACGGGGCGCGAATCACACCGATGTGAAAAGGGGATTGACGGCCCCAAATCACAGTGGTGTAATGCCCGAACATCTTGTGGCCCGGAAGCGTCGGGGGGCGTTGCCGACACAACATGTTGTACCTGCAGCACCAGGGGGTAGACATGGTTGTGCCGGTGAGGTGCGCCGCCGTCCGGGCAGAGACCGCCCCGCAGCACACCCGCAGCACACCCACCCGCAGCACACCACCGCCGATCCCGGCACGGAGGAAGTTTCATGGCACTGGCGCCCGAGCACACCGGCATCGGCATCCGGCGGCACTTCACCACCCAGGGGGTCCACCCCTACGACGAGGTCGAGTGGGAGCGTCGTGACGCCCGCATCTCGAACTACCGCGACGGCACGGTGGCCTTCGAGCAGCTCGACGTCGAGTTCCCGGTGGACTGGTCGCTGAACGCCACCAACATCGTCGCCCAGAAGTACTTCCGGGGCACCCTCGGCACGCCCGAGCGCGAGTCGTCGCTGCGCCAGGTGATCGACCGCGTCGCCGACACCATCACCGAGTGGGGCCGCCGCGACGGCTACTTCACCGACGAGGCCGAGGCCGAGGCCTTCCGCAACGAGCTCAAGCACCTCGTGGTCACCCAGAAGGCCGCCTTCAACTCGCCGGTGTGGTTCAACATCGGCGTGCGGGGCGTCCCCCAGCAGGCGTCGGCCTGCTTCATCCTCCACGTCGACGACACCATGGACTCGATCCTCAACTGGTACGTCGAGGAGGGCACCATCTTCAAGGGCGGCTCCGGCGCCGGCATCAACCTTTCGGGCATCCGCTCGTCGGTCGAGCTGCTCAAGGGCGGCGGCACCGCCTCCGGCCCCGTCAGCTTCATGCGGGGCGCCGACGCCTCCGCCGGCACCATCAAGTCCGGCGGCAAGACCCGCCGTGCCGCCAAGATGGTCATCCTCAACGTCGACCACCCCGACGTCGAGGAGTTCATCTGGTGCAAGAGCCGTGAGGAGAAGAAGGCCCGCGTGCTCGCCGCCGCCGGCTTCGACATGGACCTCGACGGCCACGACAGCCACTCCACCCAGTACCAGAACGCCAACAACTCGGTGCGGGTCACCGACGAGTTCATGCAGGCCGTGCTCGACGACGCCGACTGGGACCTCAAGGCGGTCAAGACCGGCGAGTCGGTCAAGACGGTCCGGGCCCGCGACCTCATGCGTCAGATCTCCCAGGCCACCTGGGAGTGCGCTGACCCGGGCATGCAGTTCGACACCACCATCAACCGCTGGCACACCGCGGCCAACACCGGGCGCATCAACGGCTCGAACCCGTGCTCGGAGTACATGCACCTCGACAACTCGGCGTGCAACCTGGCCAGCCTCAACCTCCTGAAGTTCCTCGACGACGCCGACACCTTCGACGTCGAGGGCTTCCGGGCCGCGGTCGAGGTCGTGTTCACCGCCCAGGAGATCCTGGTCGGCAACGCCGACTACCCGACCGAGCCCATCGCCGAGAACTCCCGCCGCTTCCGCCAGCTCGGCATCGGCTACGCCAACCTCGGCGCCATGCTGATGGCCCTCGGCCTGCCCTACGACTCCGAGGAGGGCCGGGCCTGGGCCGCCGCGGTCACCGCGCTGATGACGGGCCACGCCTACGCCACCTCGGCCCGCACCGCCACCCGCATGGGGCCGTTCGCGGGCTACGCCGAGAACGCCGAGCACATGCTGCGCGTCCTCGACATGCACCGCCAGGAGGCCGCCAAGATCGACGAGGAGCTGGTGCCCACGGACCTGCTCGGCGCCGCCCAGCAGTCGTGGGACGCCGCCTGCGAGATCGCCGAGACGAGCGGCGTGCGCAACAGCCAGGCCAGTGTCCTGGCCCCCACCGGCACCATCGGCCTGATGATGGACTGCGACACCACCGGCATCGAGCCCGACCTCGGCCTCTGCAAGATGAAGAAGCTGGTGGGCGGCGGCACCATGACCATCGTCAACCAGACGGTGCCCCGGGCCCTCACCCGTCTCGGCTACACGCCCGAGCAGATCGACGCCATCGTCGCCCACATCGACGAGCACAAGACCATCCTCGGGGCGCCCGAGCTGGCCGCCGAGCACGTCGCCGTGTTCGCCTGCTCGATGGGGGACAACCCCATCCACTACCTCGGCCACGTGAAGATGATGGGTGCGGTCCAGCCCTTCATCTCGGGGGCCATCTCCAAGACGGTGAACATGCCCGAGGACGTCAGCGTCGAGGACGTCGAGCAGCTCCACATCGACGCCTGGAAGCTGGGCGTCAAGGCCGTCGCCATCTACCGCGACAACTGCAAGGTGGCCCAGCCCCTCGCCATGGCCAAGTCCGATGCCGCCGAGGCCCAGGACGCGGCGGACGCCGCTGCGGCGGCCGGCGCTGCGGGTGGCACCCAGATCGTCGAGCGCATCGTCGAGAAGATCGTCTACGAGCCGATCCGCAGCCGCCTGCCCCGCACTCGCACGTCGCGCACGTTCGAGTTCCGGGTGGCCGACTGCAAGGGCTTCGTCACCGTCGGCGAGTACGAGGACGGCCGACCGGGCGAGATCTTCGTCCGGGTGTCGAAGCAGGGCTCCACCCTCGCCGGCATCATGGACGCCTTCGCCATCTCCATCAGCCACGGCCTGCAGTACGGGGTGCCGCTGCGCAGCTTCATCGAGGCCTTCACCGGCATGCGCTTCGAGCCCGCCGGCATGACCGACGACCCCGACATCCGCTTCGCCACCAGCCTGATGGACTACCTGTTCCGTCGCCTGGCCATCCTCTACCTGACCCAGGAGGAGCGGGCCGAGCTCGGCATCCTCACCGTGGGTGAGCGCACCCAGCCCACCCTGCCGGGTGTCGAGGAGACGGTCACCGAGACGTCGCAGGGCATGGACGTGGCCGCCGACCCGCCGTCGATCGAGTCGGCGTCCACCCTGGCGGTGCAGATGTCGCTGGCGCCCACCTCGGGCCCGGCCTCGGATGCGCCCATGTGCATGCAGTGCGGGGTCCAGATGCAGCGGGCCGGCTCGTGCCACGCCTGCCCCAGCTGCGGCTCCACCAGCGGCTGCAGCTGATCCCGGCGGCGCCCATCGGGTGCCGGCGGTCGGACCGACGGGGGAGGGGCCCTTCGGGGCCCCTCCCCCGCGTCAGGGGGCGGCGGGGCGCCGGCCGGGGAGGAGCATCGCGACGACGCCGTCGGCGTGGCGGTCGACGAGGTCGGGGCGGGCAGGGTCCTCGCCGTGGAGGCGCTCGAACTCGGGGGCGTTGACGTAGACGAGCGACGCCGCACCGACGATCACGTGGTGGACGAAGCGGTCGTCGAGAGGTGCGGCGACGCCAGCGTCGCGCAGGCGTCGCCACGCGGCCCGGCTGCGCTCGGCGAGCGGGCGAACGTGGGTGTCGACCAGCCAGTCGAGGCGGGTCGTCCGCGCCGTCGCCTCGTGCACCACGATGCGGTTGAGTTCGGGGTGTGCGGCAGCGAAGCGCACGAAGCGGCCGATGGTGCCGGCCAGCGTCTCGGCCAGTACGTCCACGTCGAGGGCGTCCGCTCCCTCGGAGCCGTGCGGCGGGAGGTCGCCGAGGGCCTCGACGAGCCCACCGAAGAGGTGGTCGACGCTGGCCCGCCACAGGGCCTCCTTGGAGGCGAAGTGGTAGTTGATCTGGGGCTGGTGGGCGCCGGCGCGCCGGGCAATGGACGCGGTCGAGGCGCCGTCGAAGCCGTGGGCGGCGAACTCCTCCAGCGCGGCCTCGAGGAGCTCTTCGCGGAGCCCGGGCCGGTGTCGGCGGCGAGCCCGACCGGGCGGCGCCGGATCTCGGGCGGGCTGGTCCTCCACGGCACTATGTTATCGATCGATAACAATGAGGAGAGCGACCATGGATCTGCTACCCCTGTCCGATGACCCGTTCGTGCTGCCCACCGATCGGGACATGCTCCCGTCCGAGCGGCGGGCGTTCGTCAACACCCACCGGACGTGCGTGCTGGGCTACACCCGCCGTGACGACGGGCCCGCGATGTCGGTCGTCTACTACATCCCCACCGACGACGGGGAGCTCCTCGTGGCCACGATGGGGGCTCGGGCCAAGGCCAGGGCCGCCGAGCGTCTCGGCAAGGTGAGCCTGCTCGTGCTCGACGAGCAGTTCCCGGTCGGCTACCTGCAGGTGTATTGCGACGTGGTCGTCGAGCGCGACCCCGAGGTGGTGGTCGACGTGATGATGGCGGTCGCCGGCCGCATGTCGGGCCAGCCCCTCGGTGAGGAGGCCCGGCCCTTCGTGGCCCAGATGGCCGAGGACGAGGGCCGGGTGGTTCTGCGCTGCCGGCCCTACGCCACCTTCGCCACGCCGCCTCGCCACCTCCATTCGAACGACCAGGAGGAGCCGGTCACGCACTGGCTCTCGGGCACCGTCCCCTGGGACGCCGCCGATCCGGCCTGAGCGGGAGCGGCGATCGCTCGGCCCGCTCGACGCGGTCCGTCGACATCCGCCCCCGCAACTCAGCGCGGGTCGACGTCGGCGAGGACGAGGCGGGTGAGGCGATCGAGCCACACATCGTCGCCGTTCCAGGCGTGGTAGCCGAGGTGACCCAGGCCGATGTGCAGGCGACAGGCGTGCAGGCGGCGGTCGACGTCGCCGCCGACGGTGAGGCGGCCGTCGGCCAGGGCGGCAGCGAGGAGCGCCGCGCCGGGCACGGCGGGCTGCCACGGCTGCCAGTAGGTGAGCCACGCGACCTCGTGCAGCGGGTCGCCGTACAAGGCCGATCCCCAGTCGAGCACGGCGGTGATGCGGCCGCGGTCGACGAGCACGTTCGCGTTCGTGAGGTCGGCGTGGACGACGCCGACCGGCGGATCGATGGCGTCGGCGAGGCGAGCAAGTGTCGCGACCCCGGCGTCGAAGGCCGCCTGGGCCTCGGGGTGCGCAGCCAGGGCCGTGCTCCAGCCGGCGATCCGGTGGCCGGGTCCGTCCTCGGTGACCTCGAGCAGGAACGAGCGCCAGGTGGCGTGCGGCGCGACGCCGTCGCCGTCCCAGCGCCCCACGCCCAGGTCGGCGTCGTAGGGCAGAGCGGCCGCGGTGGCGATCAGGTCGACCACCTCCGGGATGAGCGCGGGCCACCCGGCGGGGGAGGCGGTCTCGAGCGGCGTGCCGTGCGCGCGCATGGTGACCGCGAACCACCAGCCCGCCGGATCGTCCAGGCCGGCGGCGGTGCCGGGATCGACCGCGCCGCCATCGACGGGGCCGAGGTCGACGAACGCCGGGACGGGGAGGGCCGGGGACCGCCAGTCGGCGGCCCGGGCGTCCTTGCGGTAGTCCTCGGGGTGGCGGCCGAAGCGGGCGACGAGGTCGGCGCCCTCGTGGCGGAAGGCGAACGCGTCCGACCAGTTGCCGCCGCTCAGGGGCTCGACGGTGATGGCCGGATCGGCGAAGCGCTCGCGCAGGAACGCCGCCGCCGCCCCGGCGTCGAACCGGTCACGTGTCCGCACGCGCCCATGGTCGGCGCCGAGCCGGTCCTGCGCCCAGGGAATATCGCGGGGCCAGGCCGGATCAGCAGACGGCGATGGCGTGGAAGCCGTTGTTGTTCAGCGCCTGGTCGGCCTCCTTGCGCACCACGACGGTGAGCTCGGCGCCGTCGATGGCGAACGAGACGTACGAGTCGAACGTGCCCGTCACCACCTCGGCCACCGGGGTGACCGAGATCGCGCAGTCGGCGAGGGATCGGCTGAAGGTGAGCTTGTAGACGCCGGTCTGGGGGTGGGTGGCGCTGATGCCGCCGCGGGTGAACGCGTTGCCGTTGGCCTGCACGGTGAAGAACATCCGGGGTGAGCGCCCGAGCGACGTGGTGGCCATGTCGAGGCGGGACAGGCGGCCATCTGCGACGTCGGCGGCGATGATCGTGCCGTCGACGATGTCGGCGCTGCGCACCGTGGCCACGGCGTAGGCCGTGCCGGACAGGGCGAGGACGAGTGCCAGGGTGCTGGCCACCACGGCGTAGCGGGTCCCCCAGGAACGGGTGCGCATCGAACGGTCCTTTCCGCCCCCGACCGTCGGGGAACGTCCGACAGCATGGCCGAGCCGGGCAGGCGGCGGTCGGACTCAGCCGGCGGTGTCGTCGTGCCCCGGGCGCACCGAGCCCACCTGAAGGGCGAGGGTCGAGACGAGCACCGGGGTGGCGAAGCCGCGGAGGGTGACCTCGCCGACGGGAGAGAGTCGCGGGTCGGCGTCGCCGTGGGCCGCTGCGAACCCCGCCTCGACGAGCACCTGGCCGCCGTCGGCGGCGGCGCAGAGGCGGGCCGCCAGGTTGACCACCGGGCCGTGGACGTCGCCTTCCTGCCACACGACGGGACCCGAGGCCAGGCCCACGCGCAGGCCGTCGAGGCGCTCATCGCCGGCCGCCCACGTCGTCAGCTCCGTGGCGATCGCCAGCGCCGACGCGGTGTCGGGGGTGGTGAACAGGATGCCGTCGCCGATGGTCTTCACCAGGCGGCCGTCGGCGCGTGCCACCGCGTCGGTCGCCACGCGCTCGAGGTCGGCGGCCAGCCGGGCGGTGCCCGCCGGGTCGAGCCGGTGGGCGAGCTCGGTCGAGCCCACCAGGTCGGCGAACCCGACGCTCAGGAGCGCCCGGTCGCGGCCGGCGGTGAACGTCGTGGCGTCGAGCCGGCGTTGGGCCGCCTCGAGGTGGTGGCGGAACGCGGACTCGAAGACCCCAGGGATGGCGTCCGCCGCCAGCTGGGCCGTCAGGTTGGCCTGCGCCAGCTCGACGGGTGGACGACCCTCGGCCTCGAGCGTGGCCTGGACGTCGACCACGAACATGGCCACCGCGGCTTCGGCCACCTGTGCCGCCGCCCGTCCGAGGGCGCGGCTGAACTGGGCCAGGCGCTCGGCGCCGAAGATCGCGGCGGCCTGGTCGAAGGCCGCGAACGTGGGGGCGTCCGAGGGCCACCACAGCTCGGCATCGGGCGGCGGGTCCGCGAACCCGATCGCGCGCCACGCCGGGGCGATCGATGCCGGGTCCACCGCGGCGAGGCCGGCGACGGTGACGGCGTCGACCGGCGTCTGGTGTCGCCGCAGGTGGGCGTCGGCGGCCGCCGCCGTGAGACGGCCCGCAGCGTCGGCCGCCACCAGCTCGTCGATGCTGCACCCCTGGTCGAGGAGGTACGCGAGCAGCTCGCGCCGGCCGGCGGCCCCGGGAGCGGTCGGGTCGAGCAGGCCGGCAGCCTCGAGCTCGGCGTCGATCGTGTCGCGGTCGGTCACGAAGCGGGGCCGGACGGCGGCTGCCAGCCGGGCGGCTGGTCCACCACCCGGATCCACCGGAGCTTGTGGCACTGGGAGCAGCGGCCGAGGATGCGCTTGCCCTTCGAGCGGGCCTTGATGCGCAGGACGCCGTGATCCACCGCGCGCGCCCAGCGGTCGCAGTGCGGGCAGTGCAGCCACCAGTTCTCGGGAGCGATGCTCACCACGCCGATGCTACGAAGCCGCGGCCGGCGGTGCCCGGAAGGGTGGGGATCGGCCCGTTTCGTGGCATCCTGACATGCCCGAATTGCCGGAGCCGAGCCCCTGCGCGGGGGACTGCGGCGGACCCCAGGAGTGCAGCCCTTGTTCGAAGTCGGCGATCGCGTCGTGTATCCCCACCACGGCGCCGCAGTGATCGAGCGCAAAGAGAAGCGCGAGGTCTTCGGCGAGAAGAAGGAGTACCTGGTGCTGCGCATGGCCCACGGTGACCTCATGCTCTCGGTGCCCTCGGACAACGCCGAGGCCGTCGGCATGCGCCGGCCGATCGCCCGCGAGGACGTCGACGACCTGTTCCAGCTCCTGGCCAAGCGTGACGTGCGCGAGCCCTCCAACTGGAGCCGCCGGTTCAAGAACCACCAGGAGAAGCTGAAGTCGGGCGACGTCTACCAGGTGGCCGAGGTGGTCCGGAATCTGGCCCTGCGCGACGCCGACCGCGGTCTCTCCGCCGGCGAGAAGTCGATGCTGGTCAAGGCGCGGGGCGTGCTCGTCTCCGAGCTGAGCTTCGCCCTCGACGTGTCCGAGGACGAGGCGCTCGACCAGGTCACCCAGCAGCTCTCCTAGTCGACCAGGGTCGGCCGGGCGCCGGCGCCCGGGAGGCGGCGAGGACCGAGTGGACGCAGCGAGACGCGAGAGCGGCCGCCCCGGCTGCTCTCCCTCGGGGCGATGAGGGTGAGGGCCGGGACGGCCGCAGTGGGCCAGCGGGGCGGCGTGCCCGTGGGGGCTAGCTGCCGCCGCTGGTGGTGACCGGCGCCGGTGCGGGGGCCGGGGCCGGAGCTGATGCGGGAGCCGGCGCGGGTGCCGCGGCGGCCGGCGCCGACGAGCCGGAGCTCGCCGACGAGCCACTGGATCCGGACGAGCCGGACGAGCCGGACGAACCGCTCGATGAACCCCCGCTCGAGGGGACCTCGACGTAGCGGGGGCGCACGATGATGATGCGTGGGGGCGCCGTCGAGGTCGTGGTGGTCACCAGTGGGCGGTCGACGACCGGTGCGTTCGCGGCCGTCGCGTCCTCGGGCGGGTTGGCCAGGCCCATCGCCGCGACCATCCCGAACGCCGCGGTGGTGGCGGCGCCGGCGGTCAGGATCCGGGTGGCGGCCGCCGCATGGGGACGCTTGTTCCGGGTGGACCGGGCGGAGGCCCTGCCCGAGGCCTTCCCTTTGCCGTTCGGGCCACCGTCACCGGCGACGCCGAGCGGTGCGTTGAAACCTTCAGTCATCGTCTTCGTCGTGGTCGTCGTCGTCGCTGTGGTCGTCGCTGTGGTCGTCGTCGCCGTGGTCGTCGCCGTCGTCGTCGTCGCTGAAGGTGGGCGTCGGGGCCGGAGCCGGCGCCGGGGCGGTGGCCGCAGGGGTCGGGGTCGGGGCGGGCGCCGCGGGCGCGGGCGCGCCGCCGGACGACTCGAAGCCGCTCGACGAGGAACCGCCGCCGCCCGCAGCGGGCACCGGGATGTCCTGGTAGATGATGGTGACGTCGGGCGTGGCCTCGGTGGTCGTGGTGGTGGGCGCGGCCAGCGATGCCGCGCTCTTCACGTCGAGGTTGCCCACCGTGCTGGCCTGGGCGCCGAGCAGTCCGAAGTTCACCGCCATGGCCGCCCCGGCGGCGGCCACCGTCCCGGCGATGGTTCCTGCGACGGCGAGTGCCTTGCGTCGTTCCATGGGGTTCCTCCCGGTTGCGATCCGACCACCGGACCGTACGAGAGGCATCGACAACCCCGAGGCAGCCAAGAGTTAAGGCTTGGCAAAGTTCGCCGCAGCGGCACCGATCAGCACGGAATCGTGCGACGGTGGTGACGTGCGGTTGCTGCTGGTGGAAGACGACGACGCCATCGCGGGCCCGTTGGTCAAGGGTCTGGGGCGAGAGGGGTTCGAGGTGACGCGCGTGGCGACGGGGGCGGACGCCCTCGCCGCCGAGCCTGCCGACCTCGTGCTCTTGGACCTCGGACTGCCTGACATCGACGGGTACGAGGTGTGCCGGCGTCTGCGCTCCGAGTCCGAGGTGCCCATCATCGTCATCACCGCGCGGGGCGACGAGGTCGACCGGGTGGTGGGCCTCGAGCTCGGCGCCGACGACTACGTGGTGAAGCCCTTCGGCTTCCGTGAGCTGGTCGCCCGCATCCGGGCCGTCAGTCGCCGGGCCGCCAGCCGCCAGGCGGTCGCCGGCGACGGCGACACCGAGGCGGACCCGGTGCTGCGGGCGGGACGCGTGGAGGTCGACACCCGCACGCGCCGCGCCACCGTCGACGGCGGTGAGATCTCGCTCACCCGCAAGGAGTTCGACCTCCTCGCGTTGTTGGCCAGCGACCCGGGCGCCACGCGCACCCGCGACGAGATCCTCGAGGAGGTGTGGGACGCCCACTGGTACGGGCCCACCAAGACGCTCGACGTCCATGTGGCGTCGCTGCGCAAGAAGCTGGGCGACCCGACCCTCATCGAGACGGTGCGGGGGGTGGGTTTCCGGCTCGGGACCGGGCCGTGACCCGTCGCCTCCTCGTCGGGTATCTCACCCTCACCGTCCTCGTGCTCGTCATCCTCGAGGTGCCGCTGGGCATCTCCTATGCCCGCCGCCAGATCGATGAGCTCACCTTCGACGTCGAGCGTGATGCCGTGGCCCTCGCCTCCCTCTCCGAGGACGTGCTCGAGGGCACCCAGGACCTCGATCTCCAGTCCGTGGCCGAGGCCTACCAGGAGCGCACCGGTGGACGTGTCGTGATCGTGGACGACCAGGGCGACGTGGTGGCCGACTCCGACCCGTTCCGCCCGGGCGACCGCTCCTTCGCCAGCCGCCCCGAGATCGACACCGCGCTCGGCGGTGGGGTGGCCACCGGCACCCGTCGGTCCGAGACCCTGGACGAGAACCTGCTCTACGTGGCCGTGCCGGTGGCGTCGGGGGGAGAGGTGCACGGCGCCGTGCGCATCACCTACCCGACGTCGGCCGTCGACGAGCGCGTGCAGCGGAACTGGGCCCGGCTCGGGCTCGTGGCGCTCGTCACGCTCGCCGCGGCGACGGTGGTCGGCATCGTCCTGGCCCGCTCCGTCACCCGGCCGTTGCGCCGCCTCCAGGAGACCGCCACCCGCCTCGGCCACGGCGACCTCGAAGCCCGCACGCCGACCGACGAGGGCCCGCCCGAGGTCCGCTCGCTCTCGGTCGCGTTCAACGACACCGCGACGCGACTCGAGCAGCTCGTCACGGCCCAGGAGGCCTTCGTGGCCGACGCCTCGCACCAATTGCGGACGCCGCTCACCGCGCTGCGCCTGCAGCTCGAGAACGTGCGCGAGGAGGTCGGTCCTGACGAGGCGGAGGAGGTCGAGGCTGCTCTCGGTGAGGTCGGGCGCCTGTCGCGTCTCGTCGACGGGCTGTTGGCGCTGGCCCGGGCGGAACGCACCTCCACCACCGTCACGGCCGAGATCATCGACCTGGGAGCGCTGCTCGACGAACGTCGGGAGGTGTGGGCGCCCGTGGCCGCCGAGCAGGGGGTGGCGCTGGCCCTCGACACGGGGGACCAGCCCGTGCGGGTGCTGGCCACGCCCGACCATGTGGCCGGCGTCGTCGACAACCTGCTCGCCAACGCCCTCGACGTGTCGGCGCCGGGGAGCACCGTCACCTTGTCCTCTCGCAGCTCGGCGCGCGACGCCGAGGCCCACGTCGTCGACGAGGGGCCGGGCCTGAGCGACGACGAGCGCGCCCGCGCCTTCGACCGGTTCTGGACCACGCCGTCGGCCGGGCGACGGCTCGGGGGCAGCGGCCTGGGCCTCCCCATAGCCCGCCAACTGGCCCGCATCGACGGCGGCGACCTCGAGCTGCGAGCGGCGCCGACCGGTGGCATCGACGCCGTGCTGCGGCTCCCGGCGGCGCGCTGAGGACTCGTCGCCCCGCCCCTACACTCGCCCGATGATCCCGACCCCCGAGCGCCCCGGCCGAGGCGATTGCCGTCGCCGTCGCTGCCTGGTCGGGCTACTGGCGGTCGGGGCGCTGGCCCTCGGCGCGTGCAGCGCCGCCGACGACCAGGCGGAGCGGTCGGCCGAGGCGGCCCCGGCCGCCACCACCTCCTCGTCCATCGGTGAGGGAGCGGCGGTGCCCTCTGCGGGGTGCCAGGCGGATGCGGAACGGGTCGCCGCCGGCCTGTCCCGGGAGCGTCTGGCCTTCGGCGGGGTCGACCGGGAGTACCGCCGGTTCGTGCCCGACGGCTACGAGCCGACCACGCCGGCACCGCTCGTGCTCGACATCCACGGCCTCACGATGTCCGACGACATGGAAGCGGCCGTGACGGGCATGGAGCCCCTCGCCGACGACGAGGGCTTCCTCGTGGTGACGCCCCAGGGCCTCGGCGACATCCCCTTCTGGAACTTCATCTCCGCGGGGGTCGCCACCGATGACGTCTCGTTCCTCCGCGAGCTCGTGATCCAAGTGGGAGAGGATCTCTGCGTCGACACGTCGAGGGTGTACGCCACCGGCATCTCGAACGGCGGCCTGATGTCGTCGGCGCTGGCCTGTCGTCTTCCCGACGTGTTCGCCGCTGTCGCCCCGGTGGCCGGCGTCACCTTCCTCGATGGCTGCGAGGAAGGCCCGCCCGTGTCGTACCAGGCCGTCTACGGCACCGCCGACAACGTCCTGCCCTACGACGGTGGGCTCGGCGGACCCATCCGGGGCTTCCTCTCCTCGAACCCCCTGGACGCGTCCGAGGCGGACCCCGAGGAGCAGGAGAGCCAGATCTCGAGCATCGCGTTCCCCCCGGTCGACGACGCCCTCGCCCAATGGGCCGAGCGCAACGGCTGCGCCGTTGAGCCCGACGAGGAGCGTGTCTCCGACGAGGTGGTGCGGCGTGCGTGGCCGGACTGCGAGGGCGGCGCAGAGGTCGTCCTGTTCGTGGTGGAGGGCGGAGGGCACAGCTGGCCGGGGACCCCGCTGTTCGACGGAGATGCCGCGACGCAGGCGGACACCTCGGCCGGCGGGCTGGCGTCGGTGGCCGGGACCACCACGATGGACATCAGCGCCACCGAGCTGGCGTGGGAGTTCTTCCAGCGCCACCAGCTCGACCCCTGAGTCGGCTCGGCCTCAGGGCAGGTCGAGTCGCCGGAGCAGGCTGGGGGGCACCCCGGAGTCGCCGGCGGCGAGCATCGCGGCCCGTTCGACGTTGACCTCGTCCCACTCCCGTCCCGCCCAGCGGTCCCACGGCCCGCTCGGGATGGCGCCGGGGTCGCCGTCGGCCTCGGCGCACGACCACAGGTAGGCCTGGAGGGCGAGCACGTCGTCCGCGCCCCCGACGGGCCCGTGGCCGGGCACGATGACGTCGCCGAGCTCGACCACCTGGGCGAGGCTGTCGGCCCACGCCACCGGGTCCCCCTGGAACGCCACCGGCGTGACCCCGAAGCTGGCCAGCGCCCCGGCGAACACCACGCCGGCCCCGGGCACGACGGCGACGAGGTTCTCGTCCATCTGCCCGGCGAGCGGGACCGCCATCACCGCGCCGCTCACGTAGGTCGCCTCGGCCACGACGTGGCTGACCGGGCGGGTGCGGAGCTCGTCGTCGAATTCGGACGCCACCGAAGGGAACAGCCGGCGATAGGCGTCGACGTTGGGTGGCTGGTCGAGGTGGGCGCTCGTCTGGGCGGTGCCGTAGATGGCGGCCCGCCAGAAGCGCGAGGTGCCGCCGGCGAAGGGGATGTGGCTGCTGGTGAGCACCACGCGACGCACCGGGCGTCCCAAGCCGTCGACGGCGTCGCCGAACGGCTCCCACTGGGACGGGACGCACAGGGTGTCGATCACCGTGACGCCGTCTTCGTCCACGACCACGCCGGCGTTGGGGTGCCCCGGGGCGGGGCTCGGGTCGAGCCAGGCGAGCACGCCGGGGGCAAGGGTGGTCAGCCCGGTCACGCGGCCACCTTACGGGTGGTCGGCCGGCGCTCGGCGCTCCGGCCCGGCGCCCGCGTTCAGAGCTCGATGAGCAGGTGGCGGCTGAGGTCGCCGTAGAGCTCGGGCACCATGCGGCGCTCGGCGAAGCGCCACGTGCCGTCCACCCGCACGAACGTGTCGTGGTAGCGCCCGCTGATGATGGCCTGCAGCGGGAAGTCGGCGAGCCCCTGGAACACGGTGAAGTACGAGTGGCACTCGGCGCGGTCGCCAGAGGGTTCGACGTCGACGACAGCATTGGTGGTGACGTGCTTGGTGTGGGGCGTGCCGTCGTCGTCGTAGCGGCGGGTGGTGGCCACGTAGAGCGCCTCGACCGCGGCGGCGCCCGTCGCAATTGCCGTGCCGTCCTCGGTGGCGATGGTGCCGTCGGCGAACAGCTCGCCCACACCGGCGAAGTCGCCGGCATCGATGCGCCGGGCGTAGGTGAACAGCAGACGCTCGATGGCCAGGTGATCGGCGGTGCGGTCCTCGGCGTGGTCGGTCACGAGCAGACCGTAGATCGGCGGGGCCGCCGCGGCAGACTGACGGCTCCCATGGGCATCCTCCTCGCGCTCCTCGCCGCCACCAGCTACGGCGCCGGCGACTTCTTCGGCGGTCTGGCGGCCCGCCACGCACCCGTGATCCGGGTGACCCTGCTCGCACAGGCCATCGGCGCCCTGCTCCTGGTGGTGCTCATCCCCCTCGTGGGCGGGACGGCCCAGGCGGGAGCGATCGGGCTCGGGGCCGCGGCCGGCGTGGCCGGGGCCCTCGCACTGCTCGTCTTCTACAAGGCGATGGGGTCCGGGGCCATGAGCGTGGTCGCTCCGGTCTCGGCGCTGTCCGCGGCCTCCATCCCGGTGGTGGTCGGCCTGGCGACCGGGGAGGAGCCGGCCCCGCTCGCACTCGTCGGCGTGGTGGTGGCCCTGGCCGCCATCGGCCTCGTCAGCCAGCACGGGCCGCCGGCACCGGACGACACCGAGCTCGACCTGCAGGCGCCCGGCGTCTCGCCCCGCACCACGGTGCTGTTGGGCCTGCTCTCGGGTGCGCTCTTCGGGTGCCTCTTCCTGCTCCTCGACCAGGTGTCGGGGGAAGCAGGGCTCTGGCCCCTCGCCGGTGCCCGGGCCGCCTCGGTGCCGTTCCTCCTGGTGCTCGCACTGGTCACCCGCACCGAGTTGCGGCCCGGGCCGGGCTCGATGCGGCTCATCGCCGCGTGCGGCGTGTTCGACATGGGCGCGAACGCCCTGCTCGTCCTGGCCTTCGACAGCGGCCTGCTCGTGCTCGTGTCGGTGATCGGGTCGCTCTACCCGGCGAGCACCCTCGTGCTCGCCCGGGTCGTGCTGGGGGAGCGGGTCACCCGCGTACAGGCGGTGGGCCTGGCCATCGCCGCCTTCGCGGTCGTGCTCATCGCCGTCGCCTGAGCACGCCTTGCCGACGGGCCGTCCGCTGGCCGTCGGGCCGTGCTGATCGACGTCCGGCTACTCGGTCTGGTGGGGCGGTGTCAGGCGTCGACCACGCCGAGGTCGCCGGTGTGGGCGTACCCGGGGAAGATCTGGTCCAACTGCGGGTTGCCGAGCCGCTTCGTGCAGACCTCGGCCATCACCGCCCGGTAGTCGTTGGCCACGGTGAGGTCGTCCTCGGGGCCGTCGGCGAGGGGGCCGGCGGGGTAGTCGCCGTGGATGCCCTGGTTGGCGTGGCCGCTCATCACGAGGAGGGCCGTGCCCCGGCCGTGGTCGGTGCCGCCGCTGCCGTTGCAGGCGATGGTGCGGCCGAACTCGGTCATGGTGACCACCGTGACCTCATCCATCAGGGGGCCGAGATCCTGGTGGAAGGCGTAGAGCGAGTCGGACAGCGCCTTGACCAGCAGCCGCTGCGTGCCCTGGGCGCTGTTCACGGGCCCCATGTCGTCGTGGAGGTCCCAGCCGGGAAGGTCGAGGCACACGGCCCGGAGGCCGATGCCGGCTCGGATGAGCTGTGCGACCTCGCGCAGGGCCTGGGCCAGCTCCCGGGCGGGACGGGTGGTGGGGTACAGGCCGGCGTTGTCGTCGTACTGCCCGGGGTCGGCCGCCGCGACTCGGTCGACGGCGGCGAGGGTGTCGTGGCCCTGCTGGGTCAGCACCCTGCCGGTCGCGTCGGGGTAGAGCCCCGCGAGCGCCGTCTGGCAGAGGTCGGCGTCGGCGAAGCCCTCGACGTGGAAGTCGGCGATCGAGCGCATGCCCATGGCACCGGGCTCGCCCCGGAGGCTCATGGGCACCCCGCCGGTGTCGTAGCCGATGCCCGGGATGCCGTCCGAGGACCCCGAGCTCACGAGGTGGCGCCCGATCCAGCCGGTCTCGATGCCGGTGTTCGCGCTCGCCCGCTCCCAGTAGGTCTCGGCGTCGAAGTGGCTCCGGGTGTCGCTCTCGGCCTCGGGGAGACCGACCGCGTGGACGATGGCGAGGTGGCCGGCGTCCCAGATCGACTTCAGGCCCGTTGCCGCTGGGTGCAGGCCGAAGTGGTGGCCGGCGTGCACCACGCCGAGATCGATGGCGGTGTTGGCGACGTCCCCGGGGTTGGGCGGGGGCACGGCGACGTCGTTGGAGGTGCCTGCCCCCCGCAGGGCCTGATAGCCGGTCGTGTCGCTGAAGGGCGGCACGAGCGACAGCCCGTCGGCGCCGCCGCGCAGGAAGATGGCGACCAGCACGTCGCCGCTCGCCGGGTTCTCCGGGGAGGCGAAGGCGAGCCGGGGAGACACCGAGGGCAGGACGAGGCCGGCGGCGCCCGCGGCGCCGGCACCGGCCAGGAACCGGCGGCGGCTGAGGCCGCGGGGTGGGGGGCTCGGGGTGGAGGTCATCGGTGCTGGAAGGCCGGGGTCGCGAGCAGCAGGGCGACGAGGTCGCCGGTCTTCCACTCGAGGAACCAGTCGTGGGTCACCTGGTTGGCGTTGCCGCCGAGGTAGGTGAGCAGGGCGGACCGCTCGTTGGGGCTCAGGGGGCTGACGGGGACGTGGTGCAGGTCGTAGAGCATCGAGACCGCCGACGATCGGGTGATCTCCTTCTCCGGGCGGAACGTGTTCCCGGGATAGGCGCCGATGAGCCCCTGGGCTGCGGCCCAGTCCACTCCGGGGCGGTACCACGCCTTGTTGGCGACGTCGGTGTAGGTGTTGCGGGGGGACCCACCCGGCTCGCCCTCGGCGCTCCAGAGCATCATCACCACCTGGGCGCGGCTCGCCGCCCGCTTCGGTCGGAAGGTGCCGTCGGGGTAGGCCTCGACGATCCCCTGCGCCTTGGCCCAACGCAACGCCGGCCCGTACGGAGCGGTCGGGGGCACGTCGGTGAAGCCGTGGGGTGGGGCCCCGGTCGGGCTGCCCTCCGCCCGCCAGATCATCTCCACGATCTGCGAGCGCTTCACCGAGTTCTTCGGGTGGAAGCTGCCGTCGGTGTAGGCGGTGACGATGCCGGCGTCACGGGCCCAGTCGAGGGCGGGCCCGTACCAGGCGGTCGCCGCCACGTCGGTGAAGCCGTGCGCATGCGGTGCGCCGACCTCGCCGAGGATGCGCACCGCCATGGCGTCGAGCAGCGTTCCCGCGGTCGGCGGCGGCGGGCTCGGGACGAGGGCGAGGGGGTCGGCGGTCAGGTCGGGCTCGTACCAGTTGTTGGCGATCGAGCCGCAGATGTCCCAGCGGCGCAGCAGCCCGTCGGCGCTGAGCCAGTCCGCCCCGTCGTCGCTGAAGCCGTCGGGGTTGCGGTGCCCGAACAACGGCTGTCCGAGGCGGAACAACGCGCCCCACCCTTCACCGTGGAGGCCCTCGGAGACGTCGCCGAGGGGGTCGGGATCGACCTGCGCGTCGATCACACGGCAGGTGGCGGCCAGGATCTCGAACCCGCGCCGGAGCTTGAGCCCCGCGGCGGCCGCGAACTCGTCGGAGTGGAAGAGGTGGCGCAGCACGGGCGCGATCCGGGTGTCGTTGGCCAGGTAGACGCCGGCGAGCGCGTCGACGAGCGCGGGCGGCGGGTCGTCGCTCACGAAGCGCTTCACCAGCTTCCACGAGAGGTAGCGCGCGGTGCTCTCGTGGTGGGCGAGGAAGTCGAGCAGGGACTCGCCGTACTGCTGGCCGTTGGCGGCGCTGTGGGCCGGGCACGACCACTGGCCCCCCAGCAGCGAGATGGCACCGGTGTGGTGCCAGGTCGAGCGGAAGCGGAAGATGTCGAGGTCGTCGGTGATGTTCACCGACCAGCCCGACAGCACCTTCGCCACCCCCACCACGTCGGCCTCGGTGTACACGTGCTCGCCGTCGATGATCCCGAGCGTGTGCAGCTCGAGGACCTCGCGCCCGTAGTTCTCGTTCACGCCGTCGGCCGAGTTGGCGTTGCTCCGGGCGTTGTTGAGGTAGACGAGCATGGCCGGGCTGTGGGCGCTGGCCGAGAGGAGGTCGGCGAAGCGGCCGAGCGCGTGTGCCCTCGCCACGGACCGGTTGTCGACCACCTGGAGGTGCTCGTACGCGGTGTCGTAAAGGAACACGTTGAAGTGGTTGGTCCAGAAGTCGACCATCACCTCGTAGAGCTGTTTCCGGCTGTGCAGGGCACGCAGGAAGGTGGAGTGCGCAAGCTCCCGACGCAGGAGGCGTCGGCCGTCCTCCTCGGTGTCGGCGATCACGTGGTTGGCCTGGTTGGTGTTCTGGAGGGTGCGGTAGCCGGCGAGCACCGCGGTGATCGCCCCATCGTCGATGGTCGACGGGGCGAGCTGCTCGTCGAGCCAGGCCGTCCAGCCCCTGCCCCGTACCTCGGCCTCGAGCGCCGGCGTCCACCCGAACGTGGCCCGGCTGATGAGGTGCTGCTCGAAGGATCGGCCGGGCGTGGTGCTCTCGATCACCGGGGCCAGCTCGAGTGGTGCCGGGGCGGCGACGGCGGTCGCCCTGCGGGACCGGCGTGCCCCCGCCGCCCCGGCGTTCGGGGCGCCGGCGAGCTCGAGCGCCCCCACGGCGGTCAGCGCCGCCCCGCCGGCGAGCACCGCGCGCCGGCTCACCGTCGTGGTCGTCCGGCCCGCCATCCACGGAGTATCGACCAACCCCCAAGGTGGTTTAGGCCTTTCGGCCTACGCGCTCGCACTGAACGAGGATCCGAGTCGCCTTTGGGGACGCGCCGGACGCCGCGTAGCCTCGGATCGTGGCTGAGTACTCCGCACCCGTACGCGACATCGAGTTCGCCCTCGAGCACGTCGCCGACCTGTCCGCCCTCTCCGGCTTCGAGGCCTTCGCCCACGCCGACGTCAACATGGTCCGGGGGGTGGTCGACGAGGCGGCTCGCTTCATGAACGACGTCGTCGGGCCCCTCAACCGCGTCGGCGACGTCGAGGGGAGCACCTGGCACGACGGCGAGGTGCAGACGCCGACCGGGTTCAAGGAGGCCTACGCCCGCTACGTCGAGGCGGGTTGGGGTGGCGTGCCGTTCGACCCGGCCTACGGCGGGGGCGGCTTCCCGTGGCTCGTCGCCACGGCCCTCCAGGAGATGCTGGCCTCGGCCTCGATGGCGTTCTCGATGGGCCCGCTGCTCACGCAGGGCGCCATCGACATGCTCGCCCACCACGCCGACGAGACCCAGCGCGAGATCTTCCTGCCCAAGATGGTGCTGGGGGAGTGGACCGGCACCATGAACCTGACCGAGCCCGAGGCCGGCTCGGACGTCGGCGCCCTGCGCACGAAGGCCGTTCCCGCCGGCGACGGCACCTGGCGCATCACCGGCACGAAGATCTTCATCACCTTCGGCGAGCACGACATGGCCGAGAACATCATCCACCTCGTCCTCGCCCGCACGCCGGACGCCCCTCCGGGCACCAAGGGCATCTCGTGCTTCATCGTGCCGAAGTTCCTGGTGAACGAGGACGGCTCCCTCGGTGAGCGCAACGACGTCGTGTGCGCCTCCATCGAGCACAAGATGGGCATCAAGGCCAGCCCCACCTGCGTCCTGAGCTACGGCGACAAGGGTGAGGGCGCCGTCGGCTACCTCATCGGCGAAGAGAACCAGGGCATGCGGTACATGTTCACGATGATGAACAACGCCCGCCTCTCGGTGGGCCTCGAGGGCCTCGCCCTCGCCGAGCGGGCGTACCAGGACGCCCGGGCCTACGCCCAGGAGCGGCGCCAGGGCCGGGCCATCGGCGCCCCCGCCGGCGAGAGCTCGCTCATCATCGAGCACGCGGACGTGCGCCGGATGCTGCTCACCCAGAAGGCGAACATCGAGGCCATGCGCGGGCTGCTCTACCTCACTGCGGAAGCCATGGACCGGGCTGCACACGATCCCGACGAGGCGGGCCGCGAGGCCAGCCGCGAGCTCGCCGACCTCCTCATCCCCATCGCCAAGGGCTGGTCCACCGACCTCGGCGTCGAGATGACCTCCCTGGCCATCCAGGTGTACGGCGGCATGGGCTACATCGAGGAGACCGGGGTCGCCCAGCACTTCCGCGACGCCCGTATCCCGCCCATCTACGAGGGCACGAACGGCATCCAGGGCATGGACCTCGTGGGTCGCAAGCTGCCCATGCGCGCCGGTGGGGTCATGGCCGACTTCATCTCGGGGGTCCGGGCCCTCGACGGCGATCTCGCCGCGGGCGGCGACGAGCTGGCGTCGATCCGCCACCACCTGCACGAGGCCACCGACGCCCTCGAGAACGCCACGATGTGGATCCTCACCCACGGCGCCGGGGACCCCAACCAGGCCCTCGCCGGTGCCACCCCCTACCTGCGGCTGTTCGGCGTGGTCGCGGGTGGCTGGGTGATGGCCCGCCAGGCCCTTTCCGCGAACGCCCTGCTCGAGGCCGGTGACGGCGATGGCGAGTTCCTGCGGGCCAAGGTGACCACCGCCCGGTTCTACGCGGAGCAGATCCTGCCCGAGGCCCTCGGCCTCGTGGCGCCGGTGACGGCGGGCGCCGCCGACCTCTTCGCCATCGAGCCGAAGTACCTCTAGGCGCCCTCGTGCCCCACCCCGTCGCCCTGCTCGCCGCCATCCCGAGCCCCTCGTCGAACGAGATCGTCCTCGGTCCGCTGCACCTGCGGGCGTACGGGCTGATGATCGCCCTCGGGGTAATCGCCGCGGTCGAGCTCGCCCGCCGGCGCTGGCGGGCGCGGGGCCACGACCCTGACGAGATCTCGGGCATGGCCCTCTGGGCCGTACCTGCCGGGCTCATCGGCGCCCGGCTCTACCACGTCATGACGGACTGGCAGCGCTTCGAGGGTCGCTGGATCGACGCGGTGAAGGTGTGGGAGGGCGGTCTTGGCATCCCCGGAGGCATCGCGCTCGGCGCGCTCGCCGGTGTGCTCTACGCCCGCCACAAGAAGATGCCCCTCGGCGACCTCGCGGACACGGTGGCGCCGGCGCTGCCCCTCGCCCAGGCCATCGGCCGCCTCGGCAACTGGTTCAACCAGGAGCTCTTCGGTGGTCCCACCTCCTTGCCGTGGGGCCTCGAGATCGACGTGGCCCACCGGCCCGACCGCTACCTCGCCACCGAGACCTTCCACCCCACGTTCCTCTACGAGGGCCTCTGGAACCTGGCCCTCATGACCCTGCTGATCCTCATCGACCGCAAGCGGGTGCTGCGGCCCGGCTCGCTGTTCTGGGTCTACGTCGGCGGCTACTTCACCGGGCGCCTGTGGGTCGAGGCCATGCGCATCGACCCGGCCAGCCTCATCTGGGGCGTCCGGGTGAACATCTGGATGTCGCTCGTCGCCATCGTGTTCTCGGTGACCGTGGTCGCCATCCGCGGCCGGCGCCGCCCCGAGGACGACGCGGTGGCCGAGGAGCAGGACGCCTCGGCGGCGGACGAAGCGGACGAGACCGCCAGCGAGGTCGACGAGCCCACCGTCTGACGCCCGCCGTCTGAGGCGCCGGGACGGGGCTGTCGGGCCCGCGTGATGGGTCCGCGGGAGTGGTGCGGGGCTACGCCGTGACGGACGCGCCCTGTGCCAGCAGGTCGAGGTAGCTCTGGCCACCCAGGGTGCGGCGCAGGCGGTTGTACGGGTGGTGCTCGGACAGCTGCTCGGCGGACACCGGCGGCGGGAACAGCAGCAGCTCGCGGACGTCGTAGGCGATGCTGAACAGCCGCATGCGGTCGAACTGGCGGGGCATCGAGAAGAGCTCGGGGTAGTAGTCGGCGAGCACGAAGGGCACGTCGACGTAGTCCGCGGCGCGGGCCTGGCTGCGGTAGTGCTCGGCCACGTGCAGGAACGGGAAGGCGCAGTAGCGCAGGAACACGTCGAGCTCGAGGTCGGCCGGGCAGGGCCGGGCCCACTTGAAGTCGAGCAGCGCCGTGATGCGCCGGCCGTCCCACAGCACGTTGTCGAAGTGCAGGTCGCCGTGGATCATGGTCGGCGCGGTGAACGGCTCCAGCGAGGGCGCGGTGCTGAGCACCAGGTTGCGGGTCTCGATCATCACGCCCGGGTCCACGTGGGCGAGGTGCTGGGCCTCGTCGAGGGCGCCCATCAGGGGCCCGAGCGGCGAGCCGCCGGCGACCGAGCTGAGCAGGGGCGGGCTGTCGATCACCGGGAGCTCGACCGGGCACTGGAAGGCGTGGAGCGAGCGGAGCATCGCCGCGAGCTGCTTGACGGCCTCCTGGCGGTCGGCGACCGACATCTGCGGCCAGCACTGGCTCAGGACCCGGCCGGGCACCCGCTGCACGATGAGGTGGTCGGCGCCGATCTCACCGCCGTAGTGGACGATGGGCGGGTAGCCGAGCTCACGAGGGAGGAAGGGGGCCAACAGGGCCTCCCGCTCCAGGCGGTGGTCCTGGCGGCGGTTCATGCGCACGATGTGGTCGCCGGCGACCCACACCTCGTTGGTCACGCTGCGCAGCGGGACCAGGGGCACGTCCGAGCTGAGCCCGGCGTCGGCGAGAGCGGCACGCGCCCGGGCCTCGGCGAGGGCGCTCATGGGAGGACCGGCGGCGTCGTGTGCATCTTCGTCCTGTCGGCCCCTACCCAGGTGGACTTGAGGTGCCCCGCCCAGCCTCCTGGCCACGGTCGACGGCGGCCACGACGGCGTCGGCGAGCGGGGGCCACGACGCCATCGCCCAGGGCCCGAACTCCCGTCCCGAGAGGCCGACGCAGGCGAGGTCACGGGTGGGGTCCACCCACAGGAACGTCCCCGCGCCGCCGAAGTGCCCGAAGGTCGCCTCGGCGGTCGCCCGTCCCGACCAGTGCGGGTGCTTGCTCCCCTTGATCTCGACGCCGAGGCCCCAGTCGTTCGGCTCGAACGAGCCGACCCCCGGGAGCACGCCGGCGAGGCCGGGGAAGGCCACCGAGGTGGCGAGGGCATGGGTCGCGGGCGCCACCAGCGTGGGGCGCAGCAGCTCGACGGCCAGCCGTGCCAGGTCGCCGGCGGTCGATCGGAGGTCCTTCGCCGGTGAGCCCTCCAGGGCACTGGCCTCCATGCCCAGTGGCGCGAGGACGGCCTCGTGGAGGTAGTCGGCGAAGGTGAAGCCGGTCCGCTCGGCCACGACCTCGCCCAGGAGGTCGAAGCCGACGTTCGAGTAGATGCGACGGGTGCCCGGCGCCGCAAGGGTCGTGGGGTGGTCGAAAGCCAGGCCGGACGTGTGGGCGAGCAGGTGGCGGACGGTCGAGCCCTCGGGGCCGGCCGGGTCGTCGAGGGTGACGGTCTCCTCCTCCACGGCCACCCACACCGCCATGGCCGCCGCCACCTTGGTGACCGACGCGACCCGTTGAGGTCGCTCGACCTCGCCACGTGCGGCCAGGACGCCGGCCGGACCGCACACGACCGCCGCGGCGTGGGGTACCTCCCACCCGTCGATCTGGACGAGGGCGTCGTCGAGCTCAGGCACCGTCCCAGACCATGGTGTGGGGCGCGTCGCCCGCGTCGGCCAGGAGCTCGACGGGGTCGTGCTTGTCGATGTGGCCGATGAGGCCGTTGTAGACCGAGTAGCCCACGAGGCGCTGGAGGCGCCGCGGGAAGGTGGCCACGAGGTCGGGCGGGAGCCCCAGCTGCTGGTTCTCCTGCTGGCGGATGTAGCCGGCGCAGTAGTTCATGGCGATCCCCACCCGACGCTGGTCGGTGGTGTTGGCGCCGCCGCCGTGCCAAAGGCTGCCGTGCCACACCAGCACGTCGCCCTTGGTCATCTCGGCGGGGATCGTGTCGTACGCCTCGCCGTAGGCGGGGGAGTGGTCGGCGAGGTGGGAGCCGGGCACGACGCGGGTCGCCCCGTTGGCGTCGGTGAAGTCGGTGAGCGCCCACATCGTGTTGCAGACCGTCGGCGGGTGTGGCTTGGGCAGCGGGATGAGCTGGTCGTCGGCGTGGAGTGGCTGGGCGGTCTCTCCGGGGTCGATGCCGATCGACGACAGCGACGACACGAGGCAGCCGGCGTCGAGGACGGCCTCGACGACGGGCAGCACCTCGGAGTGCACCGGGATGGCCTCGTATCGGGGGCCGTGGGCCAGGAGGTTGTAGATGCGCACCGTGTGGCGCCCCTCGAAGCTGTTGTCGGCGGGCTCGACCCCGAGCTCGGCCTCGAGGCGCCGGAGGTCCTCGGCCACGTCGTCGGCCTCGTCGGGCGTCAGCACGCCGCTGATGACCGTGTAGCCACGCTCGGCGATGGCGTCGCGGTGGCCGGCCAGGGTGGCCTCGTCCATGGGGCGACTCTACGCCCGCCCTCCCGGCCCCACCCGCGGCCCGGCCTCTACGCTCGGCGGGATGGCGCGCTCGGGGGACGACTTCGTGGAGGCGGTCGAGGCCACCGTGCGCGCCCTCGGCCCCGGGGAGATCGCCACCTACGGCGAGATCGCCGAGGAGGCGGGCCATCCCGGCGCCGCCCGCGGCGTCGGACGGGTGCTCGCCACCTCCGACGGCCTGCCCTGGTGGCGGGTGGTGGCCGCCGACGGCCGCCTCGTGCCCGGCCACGAGGAGGAGCACGCCCGACGCCTCGCCGACGAGGGCGTCGAACTGCACCGGGGCAAGGTCAGGCGAACGGGCTGAACACCGGTGATACTGGTCGGCCATGAGCGATCTCACCGACCTCCCCATCAACCAGCTCGACGGCACCCCCTCGAGCCTCGGCGCGCAGGCCGAGGGCAAGGTCGCCCTCGTCGTCAACGTGGCCAGCAAGTGCGGGCTCACGCCGCAGTACGAGGGCCTCGAGCGGCTCCACGAGAGCTATGCCGAGCGCGGCTTCACCGTCCTCGGGGTGCCCTGCAACCAGTTCCTCGAGCAGGAGCCCGGCTCCGCGGAGGAGATCGCCACGTTCTGCTCCACCACCTACGGCGTCACCTTCCCGCTGTTCGAGAAGATCGAGGTGAACGGCGACGGCCGCCACCCCATCTACGCCGAGCTCACCCAGGTGGCCGACGCCGACGGCGTGGATGGCGACATCCGCTGGAACTTCGAGAAGTTCCTGCTCTCGCCCGACGGCGAGGTGGTCGCCCGCTTCGCCCCGCAGGTCGAGCCCGAGGCCGACGAGATCGTCGCCGCCATCGAGGCCAACCTGCCCTGACGCACCGTGACCCGGAGGGGGCCTGCCCCGCCTGTGGGCGGGCAGGCCTCCACGGGGCGGACGCGACGCCCGGACGGGGGATGACCCCCGATGGTGCACCGGCCCGGTAGTCTGGCGGGGCGAGCTGGACGGCCCTCCTCCTGTTGGGTGCGTGGCTCGCGGGTCGACCTCGACACCTCCGTTCTGCACTGTGACCGACGGACAGGGGAAGGCCCCCCTCGACGTCACAGACAACAGAACCGGAGCCACCATGGCCACCTTCGCCTCCCTGGGCGTCTCGGCTGATCTCGTGGATGCCCTCGCGGCACGCGGCATCTCCGAGGCCTTCCCCATCCAGGCCCTCACCATCCCCGACGCCCTCGCCGGCCGCGACGTCTGCGGCAAGGCCAAGACGGGCTCGGGCAAGACCCTCGCCTTCGGCCTGCCGGTCCTCGACCGCCAGAAGAAGGCCGAGAGCCGCCGCCCGACGGCCATCGCCCTCGTCCCCACCCGCGAGCTGGCCATCCAGGTCCGGGACGAGCTCGGGTCGCTGGCCGAGGGCCGCGGCCTCAAGGTCGTGGCCGTCTACGGCGGCGCCGACATGGACCGCCAGATCAAGGCCTTCAAGGACGGCGCCGATTTCGTGGTCGCCACCCCGGGCCGCATGATCGACCTCCTCGAGCGCCAGGAGGTCTCGGTGGCCGACGTCGACCACGTCATCGTCGACGAGGCCGACCGCATGGCCGACATGGGGTTCCTGCCCCAGGTCGAGTGGATCCTGCGCAACGTCGAGGGCACCCACCAGACCCTGCTCTTCTCCGCCACCCTCGACGGCGTGGTCGACACCCTCATCAAGCGCTACCAGCACGACCCCGTCTTCCACGAGGTCGAGTCCGCCGGCGTCACCGTCGAGGAGATGGAGCACCGCTTCTTCGCCGTGCACCAGATGGACAAGCCCAAGGTGGCGGCCTCGATCTCCCGGGGCGGCACCCGCACCCTGATCTTCGTGCGCACCAAGCGGGGCTGCGATCGCCTCGCGGAGCAGCTCGAGAAGGAAGGCGTGAAGGCGGCGGCCATCCACGGGGACCTGCCCCAGAAGGCCCGTGAGCGGGCCCTCGCCGACTTCGCCGCAGGCAAGCTTCCGGTGCTGGTGGCCACCGACGTGGCTGCTCGGGGCATCCACGTCGACGACATCGACATCGTGGTCCACTACGACCCGCCGGAGGACCACAAGTCCTACCTGCACCGCTCGGGGCGCACCGCTCGCGCCGGCGAGTCCGGCGTCGTGGCCACCCTCGTCCTGTGGGACCAGGAGCTGCCGGTGAAGCGCCTCCAGACCCGCATCGGGGTGACGCAGCCGATCGTCGAGGTGTTCTCGAACGACAAGCGACTCGCCGATCTCCACGCGTGGAACCCGGCGGAGGACCTCGCCTCGGCCTGACCGGGCCGAACGCCGCCGGGCCGCTCCTCACGCGGGGCCGGCCGTAACCGACGGGAAGGGGGAGGAGGCTCCCCCCGAACCATGCGGCACCATCCGAGCAGGCGGAACGTTCGGCGCGCGGCCACGACGGCCGCACTCGTCGTCGCGCTCCTCGTCTGCGGGGCGACGGCGGCGCTCGCGACCTTCGGGGACACGAGGAGCGTGGGCGGCAACGCCTTCTCCACCCGCACGCTCCAGCCGCCCACCGGGCTGACCCTCACGCCGGTGTGCGGTGGCGTGACCTCGGTGGACGCCGACTGGACGGCATCGTCGTCGTCGTTCGCCAGCGGCTACCGCCTCCAGCGCTACGTGAACGGCGTGCTCGACGGTGAGGCGGCGGTCGGCGGGGCCACCACGTCGTCCGCGACCGACGGGCCCCTCCAGCCGAACGGCGACTACGAGTACCGGCTCTTCGCCGAGTACGAGAACTGGACGTCGAGCGTCGCCGTCGGACAGGTCACCACCCACTGCGAGCGCCACGGCACGGTCCTCTGGCGGGAGGACGGCGTGAGCACCCCGTGGGTGTCGGCCTGGGACGGCACCGCCTGGTCGCCGGCGGTCGGCACCGCCGCGGTCGGCCAGTGGCGGATGGCGCAGGCCGCCCGGGCGGAGACCCGCGACGAGCTGCTGGCGGTGTCCATCGACACGGCCGACGACGTCCACCTCCTCCAGCGGATCGACGGCACCTGGGCCGACGCCTTCGGGGCGCCGCTCGCCACCGCCACCTCCTCGGCCTGGTCGGGCGTCGACGTCGCCTACGAGTCCGGGAGCGACGACGCCGTGGTGGTCTGGAACAACGGGACCGCGGGCTCGACGAGCCTCTCCTACCGCGTGTGGGACGGCGCCACATGGTCGTCGCCGGCCACGATCACCACCCCGGTCGCCGGCACCTTCGAGCAACTCCACCTCGCCGCGTCCCCCCGGACCGATCAGATGGTGCTGGTCGCCAGCAACGAGTCCAGCCAGGACGTGGCGGTGGTCTGGGACGGATCCGCGTGGGGCAACGCGCTCACCCTCGATGCCGGCAGCGGCAACGCCCGCGGCGACGTCGCCGTGGCCTACGAGTCGAGCTCGGGTCGGGCGATGGTCGTGTACGCCGAAGGCAACGGCAACGTGGGCGACGACGTCCGCTACCGGTTCTGGAACGGGTCCTCGTGGACGGCCCAGGGGAGCCTCGGCGAACCGGGCGGCCTGACCGGAGCCGACGACACCCCCCGCTGGGTGGTGGTGACGAGCGACCCCGGCACCAACCGCATCGCCATGGGCGTGGTCACCGAGGGCACCGACACGTGGCTGGCGGTCTGGTCGGGAACCGCCTGGGCCAACCTCACCGTGGCCAGCACCATCTCCGCCGTGACCGACACGCCGAACGTGGCCGTGGCCTTCGAGAGCCAGAGCGGCCAGGCCCTCGCCACCTACGGCGAGACGGGCTTCACCGCCGGTCGCTACCGGACCTGGACCTCTGGCACCGGATGGAGCAGCGAGCTGGCGGGCGTCGCCACGAGCGCGTTGCCCACCACCATGACGCTCGCCACGGAGCCCATCACCGACCAGATCGGCTACGCCGTGCTCGACGACGCCCGGGGCGTGTACGCCGCCATCTGGGACGGCTCGGCGTGGACGGCGCAGGTGCAGCTCGAGACCGACGCCGGCGAGGCCAGGGGCCAGCCGTTCACCTGGGTCTGGGACTGAGAACGCAGAACGCTCAGGCGGGGGCGCCGGCGGGACGCCACATCGCCCAGAGGGCCGAGGCGCCGAGGATGGCCACGATGACCGTGGCGGCCGCGAGCATGCCCGCCCGGGACGACACCGCGGCCACGACGTAGCCGAGGACCGGGACCACGAGGGCGGGCGTGGGGACCTCGGGCGGCAGGGCGACGAGGTCGGCGTCGGCGGTGCGGTTGGCGTCGCCCTTGGTGCGCACCAGGATCTGCCCGTGCTCGTCGAAGCGCTCGACCACGCGATGGAGGCGGGGGGCGCCGGCGCCGGCGGGATCGACCACGGCCACATCGCCGACGGCGACGTCGTCGGCGGGCTCGTCGTTCACGAGGACGAGGCTGCCGGTGGGGATGGCCCCCTCCATCGAGCCGCTCCGCACCACCAGCGGCTCGTAGCCGAGGAGGCGGGCGCCGAGCAGGCTCCCGAAGACGCCGATCACCAGCACGAGGCCGGTCACCAGCAGCGCTCCGGGGAGGCGGCGCACGGTCAGGGGTTGTTCGCGGTCTGTTCCGCCACGAACTGGAAGGTCGCCGTCGTGGCGAGGCCCTGGTAGGCGTTCGACGAGCTCGTCGGCAGCGCCACGTGGAAGCAGAGCGTCTCGGACGCGCCGGGGGCGAGCGTCCGGTCGCCCGGGTCGCCGCCCGCGGCCGACGAGCCGACGAGCGCCGCGGTGCTCGTCGTGCCGAGCGCGCCCGGCCCGTAGAGCACGGTGCCCGACGCGTTGAACCCCGTGGTCCCCGTGCACGACGTCACCCCCACCTTCACCCCGAGATCGAGCTGGGCGGCGAGGGTGTTCTCCGTGGTGGTGCTGCGCACCGAGTAGCGCAAGGGGGTCGAGCCGCCGTTGGTGACGGTGAGGGGCCCGGTGACGGTGTCGCCCGGGACCATGTTCTGGTAGCTGACGGCCGCGGTCGTCGGCGCCGTGGCCAGATCGAGGGTGCCGGTGGCGAAGTCGTTGGCGCCGACGTCCTCGCTGTCGGTGAACAGGGCGTTCACGCCGCCGGTCGACGAGGCGAGGAGGCCCATGACGAGCGCGGTGGCCGAGAGGGAGCCGACCAGCCCCGCCTGGCGTCTGCGCCGGCGGCGCCCTCGGGCGGCGTGCACCTCGGCGAGGGGGTCGAACGAGGGCCCCACGCCCGCGGCCTCCCAGAGGCTCACGGGTTGCCGGTCGTCTGCTCGGACCGGAACGAGAACGTCGCGGTGGTGGTCAGGCCCGCCGCGGTGTTGTCGGTGGCGAGGGGGAGGGCGACGTCGAGGCACAGGGTCTCGGCCGCGCCCGGGGCCAAGGCACGATCACCGGCGTCCGCGCCCTGGGCCGCGTCGCCGAGCACGGCCGCGGTGGTGGTGCTGCCGAGGGCGACCGGGCCGGCCACGACGGTGCCGGTCGAGGCGAAGCCACCCGGCGTGCAGCTGGTGACCCCGGTCTTGACGGTGAGCTCGAGCGCCGCGGCGAGCGTGTTCTCGGTCGTGGTGCTCTCGACCGCGTAGCGCAGGTCGAGCAGTCCGGAGTTGGTGACGTCGAGGGGCTCGGTCACCCGGTCGCCCGGCGCCATGTTGGCGAGGGTGACGGCTGCGGTGGCGGGGGAGACGGTCAGGTCGACGGTCCCGGAGGAGAAGGAGTTGCCGTCGTTGGTGGTCAGGTCGGTGAAGACCGCCAGCACCGTCGACGCCAGGAAGCCGGTGATGAGGACGAGGATCGCCGCGGTGAGCGCGAGCTTCCGCTTCGATCCGAGCACGCGCGCCGCCTCACCCATGCCTCACCGATCGGACGCGGGGTCGCCGAGTTGAGAGAGGGTGCTCAGCCTCGGTCGAACGCGAACCAGTAGCTGAGTGCGGTGAGCGACAGGCCGTCGGTGACCTCGCCGGCGGTGATGCGCTCCCGCACCTCGTCGGGCGTGTGCCAGCGCAGCTCGGACGCCTCGGTGAGGTCGGTCGGGTCGCCCACGTGGGTGGCGCCGTCGGCCACGAAGATGTGGAACCACTGGTCGCTGCTGCCCCCGCTGGGGCGGAAGCGCACGAGGGGGCGAAGGGGCCCGGGCCGCCAGCCCGTCTCCTCGAGCGCCTCCCTGGCCGCGGCCTCGCCCGGCGTCTCACCGAGCTCGATGCGCCCTGCCGGGATCTCCCACCCCCACACGTCGGTGATGAACCTGTGCCGCCACAGCAGCAGCACCCCGCGCTCGGGGTCGGTCACCACGGTGCCCGCGGCCTGCTGCGGGTAGCGCAGGACGTGGTGCTCGAGGCGCTGGCCGTCGGGCAGCTCGACGTCGACGAGGTGCAGCGAGATCCAGGGGCTCTCGTAGATCGCCCGCTCGCCATGGATCGTCCACTGCATCGGGCAATCGTACGATCCTGGGCGTGCCCGCCCGCCCGGACCCCTGGCTGGCGACGCTGCGCGAGGCGGCGGCGGGCGAGGACACGCGTGCGGTGCTCGGTGCTCTCGCCCGGCACCTCGCCGCCGACCGCGGTCCCGACGTGGTCGCGGCCGTGGCCGACGCCTGGCCGGCCACCACCGAGTTGCCGGCCGCGGCCCTCCCTTCGGGAGGTGACGGGGTGCCGGATGCGCTCGGTTGGGCCTACGAGGCGCTGGCCGACGAGGACCAGCGCCGGCAGGGCCTGCACTACACCCCCCGTCCCTTGGCCGAGCGGCTGGTGGCGATCGGGCTCGAGGGGCTCGCTCTCCCATTCGACGGCGGCGACGACCCGTTCGTCGTCTGCGACCCCGCCTGCGGTGGCGGTGCCTTCCTCCTCGCCGCTGCCCGGCGTCTCGCCTCGTCCGGGGTGGGGTGCCGGGCCGTGGTCGAGCGGCACCTGGTGGGCATCGACATCGACCCCGTCGCCGCCGCGGTCGCGTCCACCGCCCTCTTGCTGTGGGCGGGCAGTCCGACCGTGGTGCCGAGGGTGGCCGTCGCCGACGCCCTCGCCGCCGACCCCTGGCCGCACCGGCCCGAACCGGGGTTCGACCTGGTCGTCGGCAACCCTCCCTTCCAGAGCCAGCTCTCCACCCGCACGGCCCGTACCACGGTCGGTGCTGCGCGGGTACGCCACCGCTTCGGTGCTGACGTCACGGGGTACGTCGACACCGCCGCCCTGTTCCTGCTCGCCGCCACCGACGAGGTGCGCCCCGGTGGCCGGGTCCTGCTCATCCAACCGCAGTCGGTGCTCGCCGGCCGTGATGCCGGGCCGGTGCGCCGAGCGGTCGACGAGCGGACGCCACTCGAGGGTCTCTGGCTGTGCGACGAGCGGGTCTTCGCCGCCCACACCCGCGTCTGCGCACCGGTGCTCCGGCGGCCCACCGAAGGAGCGGTGCGCTCGGCCGGCGTACGCCGGTGGCGGGGCCCGTCGGTCCGTCGGGCCAAGGCGGGCCTGGTCCCCGCTCCCGGTCGGTGGGCTCCCTTGGCCGCCGGCCTCCGGGACACGCCCACCGTCCACCTCGGCGGAGGGCCGCTGCCGGAGCTGGCCGGCGCCACCGCCGGGTTCCGCGACCAGTTCTACGGGCTGGTCGACCACGTGCACGAGGCCACGGCCGCCGACCACGAGCGTCCACTGGTGACGAGTGGGCTCATCGATCCCGCCGAGTGCGCCTGGGGGCAGCGGGACCTCCGCTTCGCGAAGCGGCGGTGGCGGGCGCCGGTCGTGGACCTGGCGTCGCTCGGTGCCGCCGACCCCGCGCTCGCGGCGTGGGTCGCCGATCGGCTGGTCCCGAAGGTGGTCGTGGCCACCCAGACCCGGGTGGTCGAGGCCGTGGCGGACGTGGAGGGGCGGTGGGTGCCCTCCACGCCGGTCCTCGCGGTCCCTGCCGAGCCGGACCGGCTCTGGCACGTCCTGGCCGCGCTCCTGGCCCCGCCGGTCTCGGCCTGGGCGCTGCACCTCAGCGCCGGCGCCGCCCTCGCCCCTGACGCCTTGAAGCTGTCGGCCGCCCAGGTCCGCAGCCTGCCCGCGCCGGTGGACGACGGGGCGTGGGACGAGGGCGCCGCCGCGGCCCGGGCCGCGCAGGGGGCGTCCACCGCGGACGACCGTCTCGCGGCCCTCGAGGCGATGGGCCGGGCCATGGTGGCCGCCCACGGGATCACGGGGGCGTCCGGGGTGTCGCTGCTCGACTGGTGGCGTCGCCGGCTCCCCGCCCGGGGCCCCATCGCCCGATCCGACATCGGGGGAGGGGGTCAGTAGCCTTTCGGCGACATGAACGGTGACGATCTCCGCGCCCGTCTCGCGACGGGCGAGCCCGTGCTGATGCCCGGGGTGTGGGACGCCCTCTCGGCGCGCCTCAGCGCCGATGCCGGGTTCGACACCGTGTTCCTGTCGGGGTACTGCGTGTCCGGGACGCTGCTCGGGGTCCCCGACATCGGCTACCTGACGCAGACCGAGATGGCAGAGGTCGCCCGGCGGGTGTGCACCGCCGCGCCCGACACGATGGTGGTGGTCGACGCCGACACCGGCTACGGCAACGCGAGCAGCACCATCCGCACGGTCGAGCTGTGGGAGGCCGCCGGCGCGACCGGCATCTTCATCGAGGACCAGGTGTGGCCGAAGCGGTGCGGCCACATGGCGGGCAAGGAGGTGGTGGCGGCCGAGGACTGGTTGGCGAAGCTGCGCGCCGCGGTCGACCACCGGGAGCACCTGCACGTCACCGCTCGCACCGACGCCCGCGCGGCCGTCGGGCTCGACGAGGCGGTCGACCGGGCCCGGCGTGCGCTCGACGTCGGGGTGGATGCCGTGTTCGTGGAGGCCCCCGAGTCCGTCGACGAGCTCGAGGCCATCGCCGAGGCGCTTCCCGACTGCGTGCGGGTGGCCAACATGGTCGAGGCCGGCAAGACGCCGCTGCTCACCCCGCCCGAGCTCCACGAGTTGGGCTTCGACCTGATCGTCTCGCCGCTCACGAGCCTCTTCACCGTCGCCCGGGCGGTGACCGACAGCCTCGCGATCCTCGCCGGCGAAGGTTCGCTGCGTGACCACCTCGACCGTGTGGTCTCCTTCGACGAGTTCAACGACCTCGTCGGGCTCGACGCGCACCAGCAGCGAGAGGCGCGGTACCGGGACGGATGAGCGACGACCCCGACCGGGCCACGCCGGGGACGCCCACCATCGTCCAACTCCGCCACAACGCCCTCGTCCTCCTCGGCCTGACCGGGCTCGCGGTGGCCCAGCCGCTGCTGGACCTCTTCGGCAAGAACCCGGAATTCTTCGTGGCCAAGGACGCCGACGGCCGCGACGTCATCGTGTTCGGGCTGGCGGTCACGTTCCTGCTGCCCGCGGTGCTGCTCGGCATCGAGGCACTCGCGTTCGTCATCCGGCCGCGGGTGGGCCGAGCCGTGCACTCGGTGATCGTGGGCCTGCTCGGCGCCGCCCTCGGCCTCACCGTCATCCGCCAGCTCGACCTCGACGCAACGGTCGTCGTCCTCGGCCTCGGCGCCGCCGTGGGCGTGGCCCTGGCGGTCGGGGAGCGCCGCTCACACGGCCTGCGCCTGGGTCTGCGCTTCCTCGCTGTGGCGCCGGTGCTCTTCCTCGGGGTGTTCCTCGCCTTCTCCTCGACCTCCCGTCTGATCTGGGAGTCCGAGGCACAGGTCGCGACCAACGTCGAGGTGGGGCGGGACGCTCCCGTCGTCGAGATCGTGTTCGACGAGCTGCCCCTGGCGTCGATCCTGTCGGAGGACGGCACGATCAACGCCCAGCGCTTCCCGGGGTTCGCCCGTCTGGCGGCCTCCTCGTCCTGGTTCCGCGACGCGAGCTCCTTCTCTTGGCAGACCGAGCACAGCGTTCCGAGCATCCTCACGGGTCAGGAGCCGACGGCCAACGAGATCGCCACCTCCATCGACCACCCCCGGAACCTGTTCACCCTGCTGGGCGCGACCTACGAGCTCCACGTCGACGAGGAGATCACGAGCCTGTGCCCGTCGGCGGTGTGCGAGACGGCGACGGCGGCGGCGGCCACGCCGTCGTCCGGTCTCCGCCACTCGCTGCTCGACGCCGCGGTGGTCTACGGCCACAGCACCCTGCCGTCCTCGATCCGGGACCACCTGCCCTCGATTGCTCACTCGTGGGGAGACTTCGTGGCGCCCGCGGCCGGGGAGGAGGCGCCCGAGCGCGTGGACGCGGCCGCCGTCCAGGTCCCCGCCAGCGGGGGCAACCGGAACGCCGACGAGTTCGCCAACTTCGCCCGGTGGGCGGAGCAGGGGGTGGCCGGCCAGTCACCACCGGCGCAAGGTGCCATCGTCGAGGAGCTCATCGACAGCGCGGCGACGCCGGGCGACGCCCGCCTGTCGTTCGCCCACGTCGTGCTCCCGCACTACCCCTGGCAGATGGCGCCCAGCGGCCACCGCTACACGTCCCGCTCGGATCTCGCCTCGTACACCGAGCGCGGGGTGTGGGCCGAGGACGAGTGGTCGGTGCGCCAGGCACAGCAGCAGCACCTCCTCCAGGTCGGCTACGCGGACTCCCTGGTGGGGCGGCTGATCGACCGCATGGAGGCCGCCGGCACCTGGGACGACGCCCTCGTCGTGGTCGTCGCCGACCATGGGGTGAGCTTCCGGCCCGGCTCACCACAGCGCCAGCCGACCGACGAGAACGTCGACGAGATCTACCGCGTCCCGTTGTTCATCAAGGCGCCGGGCCAGCGCGTGGGGGAGGTGCGCGACGACAACGCCCGCCTGATCGACGTCCTCCCCACCACCGTGGACGCACTCGACCTCGAGTCCGACTGGGAGTTCGACGGCCGCTCGCTCTTCGGGGACTCGGACGAGCCGGAAGACAAGGAGGTGTTCGGTGACGAGGGTCGTTCGACCATCCCGACCGGCCTCCAGGGCCTCCTCGCGGTGGTCGAGCGCAACGACGACCGCTTCGGCCGGGATCCTGGATGGCGCGGGGTGCTGGCCGTCGGGAACCGCGGAGGCGTCGTGGGCACCGAGGTGGCGGACCTCGCCGTCACCGACACGACGGATCTCCAGTGGTCCATCGATCAGGAGGACGCGCTCGCCGACGTCGACCCGGCGTCCGGCTTCGTGCCCCTCCTCGTCTCGGGGCGCCTCGAGGGGCCCTCGGGGGCCGAGTTGCCGGATGCGGTGCTGCTCGCGGTGAACGGCACGGTGGCCGGCGTGGGAGGCGGCTACCGGGTCGCCGGCGACACCACGACCTTCGACGCCCTCCTGGCCGAGTCGGCGCTCCGGGCAGGGGCCAACGACGTGAGCCTCCTCGTGCCCTCCGGCCGCGGACGCGACACGACCTACGCCGTCGCCGAGCACCTCGATCAGCCGTCGTACGCGCTGCGACGCGACCGTCTGGTGCCCGCCGAGGGCCGGGGCGAGCCCATCGACCTTGCGGCCCCCGACGACGCTTTGGCCCTCGAGGTCGAGTCGGCGTTCGCCGACGGCCAGACCCTCGCACTCAAGGGATGGGCCGCCGACCGTGACGGCTCGGCGCTCGCCGACCAGGTGCTGGTGTTCGCCGACGGTCGTCAGATCGGCGTCGCGAGCCGCCGGGAGCGCCCCGACCTGGCCTCGGAGGTCGGCGCCGACCTGCTCCAGATCGGGTTCGAGAAGGTCGTCGCGGCCGAGCGGGTCCCCCCGGGAGCGGACATCGACGTGGTGGCCGTGTTCGGCGACCGGGCCGTCGCCGTCGCGGTCGAGCCCGACCGCTGACCCACGCGGCCGGCGCCGGCGCGGCGCCCCGGACGCATGCCCTCCGCGTCGACGCCAACGCGGTTGACGCCGCCGCTCGCGGCGTGCTTCGCTCGTGGGGACATCAGGAGTGGCCCGAGCGTTCGGGTCCGGCAACCTGGGGGGACACCCAAGGTGCCAGCCCGCCGACCCGGCGGGGGATGTGGCCTCGTGGGGGCAACCAAATGTCCAGCACCTCCGACAACCGACCACCATCGCCCGGCCGCCGCCTCGGCGTGCCCCGAGGGCCGCTGCCGGTGACGGGCGCCTGGCGGCCCGGCGACCCACCCGGCAACCGCCAGTTCCTCGTCGAGGCCGACGATCACCCCTTCGCCCTCGAGGGTGGCGGTGCGTTGAGCAACATCACGGTGGCCTACGAGACGTGGGGCGACCTCGACGCCGCCGCGTCCAACGCGGTGCTCGTGTGCCACGCGCTCACTGGTGACTCGCACGCCGCAGGCGGGTCCGGCCCCGGCCATCCGACCGACGGCTGGTGGAACCCGCTGATCGGCCCCGGTCGCGCGCTCGACACCGACCGCTACTTCGTGGTGTGCGCCAACGTGCTCGGGGGCTGTCAGGGAACCACCGGCCCCTCCTCGATCGACCCCGCGACCGGCACGCCCTACGGCTCGCGCTTCCCCGTGGTGACCATCCGCGACATCGTGCGCACCCAGGCGCGCCTGGCCGATCACCTCGGGATCGACCGCTGGCTCTCCGTGGTCGGGGGCTCGATGGGCGGCATGCAGGTGCTCGAGTGGGGCGCGATGTTCCCCGATCGGGTCCGGTCGCTCGTCCCCATCGCCACCACCGCGGCCGCCGGTGCCTGGCAGATCGCGTTCAGCGCGGCCGGGCGTCGCGCCGTCGCCCTCGATCCCCGTTGGCGGGGCGGCGACTACTACGACGCCGCTCCGGGCGACGGCCCCCACGAAGGGCTCTCCGTGGCCAGGGCGCTGGCGCAGACGACCTATCGGAGCGACCCGGTCTTCGAGGCGCGCTTCGGTCGTGAGCGCCCGCGCTCGTCCGACACCTTCGAGCTGTGGGACGACTTCGAGGTCGAGCGCTACCTGCGCTACCACGGCGAGAAGCTGATCCGCCGCTTCGACGCCAACAGCTACCTCATCCTCAACAAGGCCATGGACCTGCACGACCTCGGCCGCGGCCGCGGTGGCCTCGGGCCCGCGCTGGCCCGCATCGAGGTCCCCGTGCTGACCATGAGCATCAGCTCGGACACCCTGTACCCGCCGCACCAACAGGTCGAGCTCCGGGACGGCCTGCGGGCCGCGGGCAAGCAGTGCGACCATGTGCTCATCGAGAGCCCGCAGGGCCACGACGGCTTCCTGCTCGAGACCGACGAGATCGGCGCCGCCGTCGCCGACCTCCTCACCTCCGTGGAGAAGCGAGATGCCTGACGAGTCCCCGACCCCCGAGGAGTGGCTGCCCCAGACCCGCGCCATCCGGGCAGGGCGCCGCGAGGGCGACACCGCACTGGCGCCCACCCTCTGGCCGACGACCACCTTCGTCACGCCGACCGTCGACGAGGGACGGGAGATGGCCACGCAGATCGGGGCCGAGCGCTTCTACAGCCGCTACGGCAACCCCACGGTGCGCGCCTTCGAGGAGGCGATGGCCACGATGGAAGGGGCCGAATCGGCCCGTGCCTTCGCGTCCGGGATGGGCGCGGTGTCCGCGGTCGTGCTGGGCCTGTGCTCGGCCGGCGACCACATCGTCGCCCAGCGTCAGCTCTACGCCGGCACCCAGCTGCTACTGCAGATGGCCTGCCCGCGCTTCGGTATCGACGTGACTTTCGTGGACGGCACCGAGCCGGGCGCGTTCGCCGCTGCGGTCGTGCCTGGCAAGACCGTCCTGGTGGTGGCCGAGACACCGGCCAACCCGAAGCTCGACCTGGTCGATCTCGACGAGCTCGGCGCCATCCGCGGGCCCATGACCGTGGTCGACTCCACCTTCGCCACCCCGCTCGGTCAGCGGCCGCTCGATCACGGGGTGGACCTCGTCCTGCACTCGGCGACGAAGGCCATCGCCGGCCACAACGACGCCAGCCTCGGCGTGGTGGCCGGTTCCGAGGAGCTCCTCGCCTGGATCTGGGGGTTCGCGGTGCTCCAGGGCGCCAACGCCTCGCCTTTCGACGCCATGAACGGTCTCCGCGGCCTACGCACCCTCAGCGTCCGCCTCCGCCAGCAGGCCGAAACGGCCCAACGCGTCGCCGAGGCGCTCGAGGAGCACCCGGCGGTCGGCCTCGTGCGCTACCCGGGCCTCGACTCCCACCCCCAGCACGCCTTGGCCAAGCGGCAGATGGACTCGTACGGGGGCCTGCTGGCCTTCGACCTCGTGGGCGGCCTCGAGGCGGGTCGAGCCTTCGTGGAGCACGTTCGCCTCTGTCAGCTCGCCACGTCGCTGGGCGGACCGGAGACCCTCGTGACGCACCCGGCCTCGACCACCCACGTGAACCTCACGCCCGAGGAGCGGGCCGAGACCGGCATCGAGCTGGGCTCGGTGCGGATGTCCTGCGGGCTCGAGCACCCGGACGACGTCGTGGCCGACGTCCTCCAGGCGCTCGCCGCCATCGACACGTGAGCAGGGCCCGCTCGGACAGGCCGACCCGCCCGCGTTCGGGTCGCTGACGTGCCGGAGATCCTCGAGGCCGAGATGTACCGGCGCACGGCGGAACGGGCGCTCGACCGGGTCATCGCGGAGGTGGTGGCCCCGGATGCGTGGTACCTGAAGCGGGGCCTCACCGCCGAGGTGGCCCGCGCCGAGCTCACCGGGCGACGCCTCGTCGCCGCCCGTCGGATCGGCAAGCAGGTGCTGCTGGACACCTCGGAGGACGGACCGGTGCTCGGGTTGCACTTCGGGATGTCGGGGAAGCTGCTCGTGGACGGCTGGGCGGCCATCGACAAGTTGGAGTACGTCCGCGGCAACGAACGCCCCGCCTGGGACCGCTTCGGGCTGCGCTTCGGCGACGGTGGCGAGCTGGTGATGCGTGACGCCCGCCGCCTCGGGGCGGTCGAGCTCGATCCCGACGAGGGACGGTGGGGCGTCGACGCGATGGCCGTGCGGCCGGCGGAGCTGCGGAACCTGCTCGCGGGCAGCAACGCACCTCTCAAGGCGCGGCTCATGGACCAGTCCCGTCTCGCCGGCGTGGGCAACCTGCTCGTGGACGAGACCCTCTGGCGGGCGGGCCTCGATCCGGCCCGGGGCGCCGGGTCGCTCGACGCGGCCGAGCTGCGCCGCCTCCACCGCCACCTCCGGGCGACGCTGGCCGAACTCGGGGAGCGCGGCGGCTCGCACACGGGTGACCTGCACCACGCCCGAGAACGCGGCGGCGTGTGCCCTCGTGACGGGGCGCCGCTGCTGCGTCGAACCGTCGGCGGCCGGACGACGTACTCCTGTCCGGTGCACCAGCGGTGACTGACCCGGCCTCAGCAGTGCAGACGGGGCGCTTGGAGCCGGTGGGGGTGCGCCCGGTACGCTCGCCCGGTCGGCGGACCGACAGCGGTGCGGGTGAGAGCAACGGAGTTCGTGGGTCGCGATGCACACATCCCTGAAGGCTGCTGCGGGAACGCTGTTCCTCGCCGTACTCCTGCTGGTCGCCGGCGGTGTCGCCGGGGCGTCGACCGCGCAGTTTCCGCCGGCCACCACGGTGCCCGGGTTCCCGACGCCCACCACGCTCGCACCGGGTGCCGTCCCCACCACCGGGGTGCTCGTGCCCGACACCACGCCCACCACGGCCGCGAGCACGGCGACGACCGGCCCCGGGACGGTCACCTCGCTCGAGGAGCCGGTGGAGTCCGACGCCGACCCGGCCGCCAGCAAGACCGTCTGGATGGCCATCGGCGGGCTCGGTGTGGTCGCCTTCCTGATCCTGGTGCTCACGATCGTGTACGCCCGGCACACCCGACCCGACCGGTGGCACGGCGGCCAGGACGAGTGGGACGTCCCGGACTCGCCGGACGACCTCTTCGCCCCGACCGCGGCCCGCTCGGTGTTCGACCACAAGGACGACGAGCAGGGCTTCTGGTGGGCTGAGGACTGAGCGCCCCCCGGTCCCAAAGGTAGGTTGGGACCCATGGCTGACTCGCTCGACATCGACGCGATGCTGGCGCGGTTCCGTGACCGCGCCGCCGCGGTGAAGAAGCGCAACCTCCCGCCCGTGGCGGGGGACGAACGGGCGAAGTTCGTGGCCCAGGCCCAGACGGACTTCCAGGACTTCGCCATCATCGGCGACGCCGAGGGCTCGCTCGAGGACGGGGTCCTCGTGCTGCGGGTCGACCTGCGCCCGCCGGACCAGCGGACGTAGGCACCGAGAGGCCCTCGGTGGACCGGATCCGCTTCGAGCAGGCCATCGCCGCCATCGACGCGGCCAACGCGGACGACCCCCACACCCTGACCTGGGCGGGGGACGAGCGCCCCAAGGAGCTGCTCCACGCCGAGCTCATGACCCGCTGGGTGCGTCGGCTCGACCCCGACGCGTCCGAGGAGCAGCTGCTGGCGGCCCGGGCGCACCACCTGCGCCGCTGGGCCCTGCCCCGAGACGAGTACCCCGAGGGCCGTTCCGGCTACCTGCGCTGGCGCAAGGACCTGAACCGTCGCCACCAGGAGGACGTCGCCGCGCTGCTCGCCCCGCTGGGCTACGACCCGGTCGAGATCGGGCGGGTGCAGGAGATCATCGCCAAAGCCTCCCGGGCCACGGATCCGCAGGTCCAGACCCACGAGGACGCGTTGTGCCTCGTGTTCCTCCAGACCCAGTTCACCTCCTTGGCCGACCGGCTGGGTGACGACAAGACCATCGACGTCCTCCGGCGCACCCTGGCCAAGATGAGCCCGTCGGCCTGTAGCGAGGCGCTGGGCCTCGCGCTGTCGGACCGCGAGCGGGCGCTGGTGGAGCGCGCGCTGGCCTGAGGGTCGGCGACGACGGCCGCCTTCCACGCGAGCCGGCGGCGGTGTCCTACGCTGACGCCACCGCGAGCCCGCTGAGGAGGGTCATTCGATGGTCTGTGGCAACTGCAGCGCGTCCAACGTGGAGGGCGCCAAGTTCTGCACCACGTGCGGCTCGTCGCTCGACGCGGCGCCGTCGGCGGCCGAGCCCGGCCCCGGCTTCGCGCCCCCGGGCGCCCCGCCTCCGCCTCCCGGCGTGCCGGCGACCCCGCCGCCTCCCGGGGCGGCCCCGCCCCCTCCCATGGCCCCGCCACCCGGGCCTCCGCCCGGCGCGCCGCCGCCCCCGATGACGCCGCCGCCCCCGATGGCCCCGCCACCCCAGGCGCCTCCGCCCCCGGTCGCCCCGCCACCCCAGGCGCCACCGCCCCCAGTGGCCCCGCCCCCGATGGCGCCGCCGCCGCAGGCCCCGCCGCCGATGGCGACCCCACCCCAGGCGCCACCCGCCCCGACGCCGCCCGTGCAGGCCCCGCCGCCGATGGCGCCGCCTCCGCAGGCCCCGCCTCCGCAGGCCCCGCCTCCGATGGCTCCGCCCCCCGGGATGCCGCCGCCCCCCGGGATGCCACCGCCGCCTCCTGGGGCGCCCGTGGGTGCCCCTCCGCCCGCCGCCGCGCCGCCGCCGCCGGTGGTGCCGGCCGGGCCGATCGACCCGCACCAGCTCGGGTTGGCGGTCGGCCGTCTCGGTTCGGCGGCGAAGCGCCACGGCAAGACCGCCTTCGCCGTCGCCTCCGCCCTCTTGCTGGACGGTGAGGTCGTGGAGGCCCTCGTCCAAGGCAACTTCGAGGGTCAGCCCGGGGTCGCCGTGCTCACCCAGGGCCGCGTGCTCCTGGTCAACGAGGCCCAGTGGAAGGCCGCCTCGGCCACCGTCGAGATCGAGCCGACCCTCACCGTGCAGGGTTGGCAGGACGACAAGGTGGCGTCGCTCATCTTCGAGTCCGGCGGCCGTCAGGTCACCGTCGACGCGATCGGCGATCGAGCCCTCGCCCAGGAGATGGCCGGGCGGGTCCGGGCCAAGGTGGCCGAGGCGGGCGGGGCCGACGGGTAACCGTCGCGACACTCGCTTTCCGGGTTCGGTCAGGACCCGGTACACTCACCCGTCACACGCGGACGTGGCTCAGTTGGTAGAGCATCACCTTGCCAAGGTGAGGGTCGCGGGTTCGAATCCCGTCGTCCGCTCCATCCGGTGCCCGGGCCCCCAGGGTCCGGGCACCGCTGGTTTTGCGCCCCGGTGACGGCGCCGCCCGCCCGGCGCGAATCCCTGGTCGGGGAGCGGGACCCGCCCGGCTACAGTGGCCCGCTCCGGCGGTGTGGCCGAGTGGCTCAGGCAGGGGCCTGCAAAGCCCCGTACGCGGGTTCGATTCCCGCCACCGCCTCCACCGGAGGGCCCGCCGGATCTCGGGTTCGGCGGGCCCCAACCCCTCAAGGTGCGCCCTTGTAGTTCCGATGGCCTAGTACCGAAGTACTGGGCGATCAGGAAGACAGCACCTCGATGGGGCATTCGTATCGGCGTCGCACGCGACTCAAGGGTGAACGCGGCTACGTGCTGATCATGGCGGCGCTGCTGCTGCTGCCCCTGCTGGCCTTCACGGGCTTCGCTGTGGACGTGGGCTCCTGGTACACGTACGCGAACCGCATGCAGCGCGCCGTCGACGCCGCCGCCCTCGCCGGCGTGGTGTGGATGCCCAATGACGAGAAGGCCGAGCAGGTGGCCCTCGAGACGGCCAAGGCCAACGGGTTCGACGACGCCGCCGCCGACATCGTCGTCACCGTCACCCCGATCGGCAACCGGCGTCTGCGCGTCTACATCCACGACACCAGCGTCCCCATGTTCTTCTCGTCGCTGTTCATCAACAACGTCGACGTGGAACGCCAGGCCCTCGCCGAGTACGTCCAGAGCGTTCCCATGGGCAGCCCCGACAACAGCCTCGGCAACGACCCCGAGCGCTGGTCGGCCGGGGGCTACAACCGGCCCTACTACTGGCTCAACATCGGCTCGCCGAGGTCCACGAAGGTCAACGGCGACCAGTACACCGCCGGCGACTGCACCGGCGCGTACACCGGGTGCTCGAGCGGCACCAACCTGAACTACAGCCAGGACGGGTACTTCTACCGCCTCACCGTCGACACCAAGCCGGCCAGCGGCAACCTGCGCATCCAGGCCTTCGACGCCGCCTTCCTCGATGTCGGCAACACCTGCGCCACCGGGTCCAACCTGCCCACGACCGGCTCGACCTGGACCACCCAGGCCGCCACCCTCGTGGGGCAAGGGGCGCCGGCGAACGCGGCGACGCGCTACGCGGCGGGCAACAACGAGTGGTGTACCGCCGACTCGGACCAGAACGGCGTGAACCTGGTGACGACCTACATCGTGCGCAGCCCGGACAACACCCCGTTCGACAACTCGGACAACCCGGTGATCTGCACCAAGAGCTTCAGCGCCTACGACGAGTCCGTGTACCCGTTGCTGAACCAGACGGACGGGTACAAGGACGGCAGCATCGGCCGGGAGAACATGCCCTTCGTCGACCACTTCCGGCGCTGGGTGGATCTCTGCGAGGTCGACTGGAGCCAGGTGGTGGTGGGGGACTACCTGCTCCAGATCACCTCGACGGCCAACCTGTCGAACCCGCCGTCCACCCTCACGACGTTCGACCCCACGGTCAACACCGGTGGCTACAACAAGTTCTCGCTGCGCGCCGGCTTCGGCGACCCGGCGAACGCCACCTTCCCGAACGGCATCAACTTCTTCGCCGACGGCCGCCTCCCGATCTACGTGAACCAGGCCGGGTCGGGCACGGTCACCAACTTCTACCTCGCCCGCATCGTGCCCGAGTACGCCGGCCAGATCCTCGAGCTCGAGCTCTTCGACGTGGCCGACGGCGCCGACGCCAGCCTCACCATCGTGCCGCCCACCGACCAGACCGGCACGCCGCTGGGCGGCTGCACCTTCATCCGCGACGCGACGACCCCCGTCGTGACCACCAGCTCCACGTGCACCCAGAGCGGCCTCACCAACTCGCTGTACAACGGGCGGAGCCTCACCGCGCAGATCCCCCTGCCGGAGAACTACGGGTGCGACGCCGGCAGCGACCTGGGGTGCTGGTTCAAGATCAACCTGAACTTCGGGAGCGGCTCTCCGACCGACCAGACCACGTGGTCCGCCCGGGTGCGTGGCGACCCGGTCCGGTTGGTGGAGTAGCGATGCGACGACTCCACAAGCGGGCCCGCGGCAGCCGAGGCGCAGCGCTGGTCGAGGCCGCCTTCGTCACGCCCGTGTTCGCCATCTTGATCTTCGGGATCCTCGAGTTCGGCCTGGCCTTCCGGGACTACCTCACCGTGGCCAACGCGTCGCGCGACGGCGCCCGTGCCGCCAGTGCGTTCGGCGACGACCAGTACGCCGATTACAACGTGATCCAGGTCGTCCGCCAGGCCACCAAGGGATTCAAGCCCAACGAGATCCGCCGCCTCATCATCTTCGATGCCGGCGCGGTCGGTGGCTCGGTGCTCAACACCTCGCATCCTGCGCACGCCTGCCTCAACGCCACCGTGGGCATCGCCAACCTCTGCAACGTCTACGACGTCGCCGATCTCAAGCAGCCGAAGTCGGCCTTCGGCTGCCTGACCGGCCAGAACCTCGACCGCTACTGGTGCCCGGCCGCCCTCAATGGCCAGAACGGCCGCGAGGTGCGGGCCTCGGGGCCGCCGGACTACGTCGGGGTGTACGTGCAGACCCGTCATGACTTCATCACCGGCCTGTTCGGGCCGGGCATGAACCTCGAGGACGAGCTCGTGATGCGCATCGAGCCCCAGGACCTGTGATGGCGCGCCTCCTCGCCCGACGTCGGGCTCTTCGTGCCCGGGGGGACCGTGGTGCGGCCCTGACCGAGTTCGTGCTGATCGTGCCGATCTTCGTGCTCCTCATGGCCGGGGTGCTCGAGTTCGGCATGGCCTGGCGCGACTCGATGACGGTCTCCAACGCGCTGCGATCGGGCGTGCGTGTCGGCAGCAACGCCGGGCGTGAGCGCAGCGCCGACTACGACATCCTCAAGTCCATCGAGGCCGCCATGCGCGAGATCCCCGACACCGCTCGGGTCCAGCGCATCGTCGTCTACAAGGCGAACACGGCCAACTCGGCGCCGTCGGCCTCGTGCATGGCGGGCACGCCGTCGTCGAGCACGAGCGCACCGTGCAACGTGTACACCGGCGCCGACATGGCCCGGCCGGCCAGCGACTTCAGTGGCACCACGAGTTGCGGGACGACCGCGCCCGACCGCTTCTGGTGCCCCGTGAACCGCCAGAACCAGCAGGCCCTCGGCGCCGACTACCTCGGGGTGTGGATGCAGGTCCGGTACAACTACATCACCCACGTGTTCCCGGGCACCGGCCTGACCATCAAAGACCGCGCCATCATGCGCCTCGAACCGAGGCTCGACTGATGGGGGCGGTGGATCGCTGGTTCAAGGACCGTCCCGGTCGGACCGATCTCACCGGTATGAGCGATCGCCGGGCGCGGCGCCTCCACGGCAGTCGGGGAGCGACCCTCGTCGAGTACGCCCTGATCGTGGCGCTGGTGGCCATCCCGTCCATCGGTGCGCTCTCCCGCCTCGACGACGCCTCGGACGACTACTACACGGACGCCAGCGACGACATCGGTGACCTCCCGCAGTTGGGCATCGACACGAGCAGCGACTCGTCGGTGCCCTCGGGCGGGAGCAGCACCACGGCGGTGCCCACGACCACGACGGCGGCGCCGACCACGACGACCACGGCGCCGCCGACGACGACCACCACGGCGCCGACCACCACGACCACCGCGCCGACGACCACCACGACGCTGCTGCGCAGCCGGATCAGCGAGCTCACCAACGTGTCGTCGAACAACGGCAGCTCCTACAACGCCGCCGCCAGGGTCAAGATCGTGCGCAACTCGAACGGCAACGCCGTCTCCAACGCCTCGGTCACGGTGCGCATGGTCGACCGCTTCAACAACTCCTCCAACCGCAGCTGCACCACGGACTCCACGGGGCGTTGCACGGTGACCTGGGGTCGATCCGACAACAACGGCCCGGTCACCGCCACCGTGACCGCCGTCTCCTCGAGCCCCTCCTGGGACGGGGTGCAGAAGTCCGTCTCGCTACCCGCGGTCTGATCGGACTCGTCGGGCTCCCCGGTGGGGCGCCAAGTAGGGACTTTGGTCCCTAGAACGTGTTTCAATTTCTGCGTACGTTCGCCGCGTGCCGGACTTCCCGTGGATCGTGTCCGTCGATGACCACGTCATCGAGCCCCCCAACCTCTGGCAGGACCGCCTGCCCGAGCGCTTCAAGGCGGAGGGCCCGCGCGTGGAGCGTCACGCCTGCACCCACATGGGCTACGTCGGCGGGCGCTTCAGCTTCGAGCTCGGCGAGGACGGCACCCCCTGCGACTGGTGGCGCTTCGAGCACCTGATGATCCCCCGGACCCGGGTGGAGTCGGCCGTCGGCTACGACCGGTCGGAGGTCACCGTCAGCCCCACCACCTACGAGGAGATGCGCCCGGGCTGTTGGGACCCGAAGGCCCGCCTCGAGGACATGGACACGGGCCACATCGAGGCCCAGCTGTGCTTCCCGTCGACCTTCGTGCGCTTCTGCGGCCAGACCTTCACCGAGGCCAAGGACAAGGACCTCGGCCTGGCCTGCATCCGGGCCTACAACGACTGGATGGTCGAGGAGTGGTGCGGCGACTCCGGCGGCCGCCTCGTGCCGCTCATCATCATCCCGCTCTGGGACGCGGAGCTGGCCGCCGCCGAGGTGCGGCGCAACGCCGACCGCGGGGTGCGGGCCGTCACCTTCTCGGAGATCCCGGCCCACCTCGGCCTCCCGTCGATCCACACGGACTTCTGGGACCCCTTCTTCTCGGCCTGCGACGAGCGGGGCGTGTCGCTGCACGTGCACATCGGGTCGTCGTCGCGGATGCCCTCCACGTCGGCCGACGCGCCCCCGCTCGTCGCCTCGTCGCTCACCTTCGGCAACGCCATGGCCTCGATGGTCGACTTCTTGATGTCCGGGGTGCTCGTGCGCTTCCCCAACCTCGAGATCGCCTACTCCGAGGGCCAGATCGGGTGGATCCCCTACATCCTCGAGCGCGCCGACAAGGTGTGGGAGAGCAACCGGGCCTGGGGCGGGGTGGCCGAGTCCGTCCCGCTGCCCCCGAGCACCTACTTCCACCGCCAGATGTACGGCTGCTTCTTCGACGACGACCACGGTCTCACCCCCGACGCCCTGGCCGCCATCGGGAGCGACCGGCTCCTGTTCGAGACGGACTACCCGCACTCGGACAGCACGTGGCCGGACTGTCAGGAGATGGCCGAGAAGCAGATGGCCCACCTCGATGCCGAGACGGTGCACGCCCTCGTGCGGGGCAACGCCATCCGCCTGCTCGGCCTCGACCTCGTCTGAGCGGGCCTTCCCGCCCGCGTCCCCCACACCCGCTCGCCTCAAACCGTAGGAGTTCCACGACGTGCTCGATGTACTGATCCGCGGCGCCAAGGTGGTCGACGGCACCGGTGCCGCCGGCCGGGTGGCCGACGTCGGCCTGCGTGACGGCCGCATCGCGGTGGTCGGCGCCACCGACGAGGAGGCCGCCGAGGTGATCGACGGCGAGGGCCTGGTGCTGTGCCCCGGCTTCGTCGACCCGCACACGCACTACGACGCCCAGCTCCTCTGGGACCCGCACGGTTCGCCGTCGAACGTCCACGGCGTGACCACCGTGATCTCGGGCAACTGCGGCTTCACCCTCGCGCCGCTGCGCGCCGAGGACGTGGACTGGACCCTCGAGATGATGGCCGAGGTGGAGGGAATGCCCCTCGAGGCGCTCCGCGCCGGTGTCGGCGGTGGATGGGAGAGCTTCCCGGAGTACCTCGACCACCTCGACGGCGCGCTCGGCGTGAACGCGGCGTTCCTCGTCGGCCACTGCGCCCTGCGGCGCTACGTGATGGGGGAGCGGGGCTCGGGCAACGCGGCCGAGCCCGCCGACGTGGAAGCCATGCGGTCGCTGCTCGACGACGCGCTGGCCGCCGGCGCGCTGGGCTTCTCGTCGTCCCAGTCGTTCACCCACAACGACGGGGACGGCAAGCCCATACCGTCGCGCTCGGCCGACACCGCCGAGGTGCTCGCCCTGTGCGAGGTCGTCTCCCACCACGAGGGCACCACCCTCGAGTACATCACCGACGGATGCCTCAAGGGGTTCTCGGACGAGGAGATCGAGCGCCTGACGGCCATGTCCCTGGCGGCCGGCCGCCCGCTGAACTGGAACGTCCTCACCGTCGACGCCCGCTCGGAGGGCGAGATGGAGCGCCAGCTCGAGGCCTCCCGCCACGCCGAGGCCAACGGCGCCCGGGTCGTCGCGCTCACGATGCCGACGCTCGTGCCCATGAACATGAGCTTCCTCACCCGGTGCGCCCTCACCCTGATGCCCTACTGGGACACCATCCTCACCCTGCCGGTGTCCGAGCGCATGGAGAAGCTGCGCGACCCCGAGGTGCGCCGACGGATGCAGGAGGCGGCCAGATCCGATGAGGCCGGCGTCCTCAAGCGGCTCAGCGGATGGGCCAAGTACGAGATCGGCGACACGTACGCGCCCGAGAACAAGGCGCTCGAAGGCCGCCGTGTCGGCGACATCGCCGAGGAGCGGGGGGCGAGCCCCTTCGACACGCTGGTCGACATCGTGCTCGCCGACGACCTGCGGACCGTCCTGTGGCCGCTGCCGCCCGAGGACGACCTGGCCAGTTGGGAGCTGCGCATGGGGCTCATCGACTCGGGCCGCGCCATGGTCGGCGGCTCGGACGCCGGCGCCCACCTCGACCGCATGCTGGGCTCGACCTACCCGACGGCGTTCCTGGCCGACTGCCTGCGGGGTCGCCAGCTGCTGTCGCTGGAGCGGGCCGTGCACGCCATGACCGACGTGCCCGCCCGCCTGTTCGGCCTCACGGAGCGCGGCCGCGTCGCCGAGGGCTGGCACGCCGACCTGGTGCTCTTCGATCCCGCCACCATCGCCGCCCACCGGGTCCGCAAGGTGGCCGACCTGCCCGCCGACAGCGAGCGGCTGTACGCCGGCGCCGACGGCATCGTCCGCGTCTTCGTCAACGGTGTGGCGGCCGTGGTCGACGGCGAGGCCACCGACACGCTGTCCGGTTCGCTGCTGCGCTCCGGTCGTGACACCGAGACCGTCGCCGTTCCCGGCGCCAACCGCTGAAGGGCCCCCATCATGCAACTCGACCTCTGCGATCCCGACTTCTACGACGACCCCTGGGACGCGTACCGGTGGCTGCGCGAGCAGGACACCTTGTACCGGGACGAGACCAACAATCTGTGGGTGGCGTCGCGCTACGACGACGTCTTCGAGATCTCTCGTGATCCCGCCCGCTACATCACCAGCAACGGGGTGCGCCCGAAGCTGAAGGCGCCGCTGTCGCTGCTGTGCGAGGACGACCCCGAGCACACCCGCCAGCGTCGCATGATCAACCGCGGCTTCACGCCCCGTCGGGTGCGCGAGCTCACCCCCCACATCCGTGAGCTGAGCAACCAGATCATCGACGACATCGGCCAGAAGGGCGAGATCGACTTCGTCGAGGACTTCGCCATCCACGTGCCCCTCATCGTGATCTGCGAGCTCATGGGGCTCGATCCCGAGACCCGCCTGAAGATGTACCGATGGTCGGACCAGATGATGGCGGGCGACGGGCACACCGACCCCGAGGACCCGGTCCTCCTCGGTGCCACCGAGGCGTTCATCGAATACAACCTGATGTGCGCCGAGCTCATCGCGGAGCGTCGCAAGGCGCCGAAGGACGACCTCATCTCGGTGCTGGTCACCAAGTTCGACGAGGGCGAGCTGGGCCACGAGGAGTTCACGAACCTCGACGGCGAGCCCGTCGGCCGGGACCCCATGGGTGACGACGAGCTCAATCTGTTCCTCACGGTGCTCCTGATCGCCGGCAACGAGACGACCCGCAACGCGATCACCGGCGGCATGCTCGCCCTGAGCCGCTTCCCTGAGGAGCGCCAGCGGCTGGTCGACCATCTCGACGACGAGCACTTCGTGGACCTGGCGGTGGACGAGCTGATCCGCTGGGTCAGCCCGGTCATCGGCTTCACCCGCACGGTCACCGAGGACCACGAGCGTCGCGGGGTGCAGCTGAAGGCCGGCGACGAGGTGCTGATGCTCTACCAGTCGGCCAACCGGGACGCCTCGGTGTTCGACAACGCCGACGGGCTGATCCTCGACCGGGACCCGAACCCCCACCTGGCCTTCGGCATCGGCCCTCACTTCTGCCTCGGTGCCAACCTGGCCCGGCTCGAGGTCAAGACGGTCTTCGAGGAGCTGTTCAAGCGCCTGCCCGACATTTCGGTGCCCGAGGGGGCCAGCCGGGTCCGGGCGCCGTCCGGCCTCGTGATCGCGCTCCAGCACCTGCCCGCGACGTTCACGCCCATCGAGGCGGCCTGAGCCATGGGGGAGGGCGGCACCATGCTCGTGCCCGAGCCGACGAAGCTCTACATCGGTGGCGCCTGGGTCGAGGGCTCGGCCGGCACCTATGAGGTGGTCAACCCGTCCACCGAGGCGGTGGTGGGCCTCGTGGCCGACGCATCGGAGGACGACGCCCGGGCGGCGGCGGCTGCCGCCGCCGAGGCGTTCCCTGCCTGGTCCCGGACCTCCCCCGAGGAGCGGGCCGCGATCATGGTCCGCGTCGCCGACCTGCTAGCGGAGCGTCGCGACGAGCTCGTTCCCGTCGTCCAGGCCGAGACGGGCGCCACCATGCGGGTCACCAAGACGATGCAGATCCCGCAGGCGGAGGTGCGCTTCCGCCGCTACGCCAAGGGTGCGCTCGAGCCGCGGGAGATCCTCATCCCCGCGGGGGAGTCGCGCGCCACCGCGCTGGCGCCCGGCGGGCTGATCAGCGCCGAGGCCCGGCGCGAGCCCGTCGGGGTGGTCACGGCCATCACCTCGTTCAACTTCCCGCTCACCAACATGGCCGGCAAGATCTGCCCGGCGCTCGCCATGGGCAACACCGTGGTGGTGAAGCCCGCCCCGCAGGATCCGCTGGCGGTGGCGATGCTGGTGGAGCTCATGGCCGAGGCCGGCGTCCCGCCCGGTGTGGTCAACCTGGTCACGTCCTCGTCGCCGGCGCCGGCCGAGGCGCTGGTGGCCTCGCCCGATGTCGACATGGTGTCGTTCACGGGGAGCACCGGCGTCGGCGTGCGCATCACCGAGGTGGGTGCCCGCACCATGACCCGCCTGCTGCTCGAGCTCGGGGGCAAGGGGGCCAGTCTCATCTTCGACGACGCCGACCTCGACGCCGCCGTCGCTGGCACCGGAAGCACCTGGGCCTTCCACTCCGGCCAGATCTGCACCGCACCCACCCGGGTGTTGGTGCAGCGTGGCGTCTACGACGAGGTGGTCGAGCGCCTCGCCAAGTACGCCGGCTACCTGAAGGTGGGTGACCCCCTCGAGCGCGACACCGTCGTGGGGCCGCTGATCACCCGGGCGCACCGCGACCGGGTGCGGGGCCACATCGCCGGCGGTGTGGAGGCCGGCGCCCGCCTGGTGGCCGGCGGCGAGACCGCGCTGCCTGACACCGGGTGGTACGTCCCCCCGACGCTGCTCGCCGACGGCACCGCCGACATGCCCATCTTCCAGGACGAGGTGTTCGGGCCGGTGGTGGTGGCCGTTCCCTTCGACGCCGAGGAGGAGGGCATCGCCCTGGCCAACGGCACCGCCTTCGGCCTCTACGACTACGTGTGGGCGGGCGACACCGCCCGTGCCTACCGGGTGGCGGGCGAGCTGCGCAGCGGCAACGTGGGGGTGAACACCGCCCAGCGCAACCACGAGGCACCCTTCGGTGGGTTCAAGATGAGCGGCGTGGGCCGCGACGGCGGCTCGTTCGGCCTCCACGCCTACAGCGAGCTGAAATCGGTGGTCTGGTCGACGTAGCTGCGCCTGGCCTCCTGCGCGGTCCCGCCGTCCTGTCCCTCAGAGCGGCGCTCCGGTAGCCTCGCCGCGTCACAGGGTGCCGGGCCCGGCCTGTGGCGGGCGTCGTGGTGGTAGGACCGGTCCGACGGCGGAAGGCCTCCATGCACGCAGCTCACACCCCTCGCCGCGGTCCCCGCCGTGCCGCCCTGCTCGTCGTCGCGGCACTGCTCGCCGCGTCCGGGCCCCTCGCCGGCGGCGCGCCGGCGGGTGCCCAGCGGCCGCCGAAGCCCGAGAGCACCTCCCCCGCGGCGCAGCTCGAGTTGGCGGCGGCCTCGGTCGGCGGCGACGTGGCACAGGCGCCCGGGGAACCGGTCACCGCGGTCGGCGCCCCGGCCGGTCAGGCGCTCCCCGTCGACGGGGCGGGCACGACGCCCCGCCGCGCCGCCCAGGCTTTCGTGGAGCAGTACGGCGCCGCGTTCGGTGAGACCGAGCCCGCCGATGATCTGACCGTCGACCGGGCCACCCCGATGGGCGCGGGCGGCAAGGCCGTCCACTACCAGCAGCTCGAGGCGGGCGTCCCGGTCCTGGCCGGTGAGCTCAACGTCCAGGTGGCCCCCGGTGGCAAGGTCCGCTCGGCGGCCGGCGAACTGAGCACCGGCGACGCCATCGACCCGGAGCCGACGGTCCCGGCCGCCGCGGCCGCCGAGACCGCACGGAGCCGGGTGGCCGGCGACGCCGGCGTCAGCGTGGAGCTCCTTGCCGCGAGCGAGCCCGAGCTGTGGGTGTACGACCCGACCCTGGTCGACGAGCCCGCGGGCGCGCGCCGCCTCGTGTACCGCACGGAGGTGCGCTCCGACGTCACCCCGGTGCGGGTGGAGGTGCTCGTCGACGCACACACCGGCGCAGTCGCCACCACCTTCACACGGCTCATGGAGGCCCGGACCCGCCAGGTCTGCGACAACGAGAACGTCCAGGGTGAGGCGTACACCTGCCCCAACGGTGCCGCGCCGGTGGTGCGCTCCGAAGGTCAAGGGGCCACCGGCATCACCGAGGTCGACCGGGCCTACGAGCTGAGCGGCGCCACCTACGACTACTACTTCGCCAACTTCAGCCGCGACAGCATCAACGGCGCGGGGATGACGCTGAAGTCGACCGTGCGGCACTGCCCGACCGGCGAGGGGTGCCCCTATCAGAACGCCTTCTGGGACGGCTCTCAGATGGTGTACGGCGACACCTTCGCCGGCGCCGACGACGTGGTCGGTCACGAGCTCACCCACGGGGTCACCGAGTACGAGTCCGGCCTCATCTACGCCAACCAGTCCGGGGCCATCAACGAGTCGCTGTCCGACGTCTTCGGAGAGTTCGTCGACCTCACCCACAACAGCACGTTCGACACGGACACACCCGAGAGCCGCTGGTTGATGGGGGAGGACCTGCCGGCGCCGATCGGCGCCATCCGGGACATGGAGAACCCACCGGCGTTCGGCGACCCCGATCGCATGTCGACGTTCCAGGTGCTGCCCAACACCCCCGCCGGCGACTACGGCGGCGTCCACATCAACAGCGGCATCAACAACAAGGCCGCGTTCCTGATGACCGACGGGACCGCCGCCGCGTTCAACGGACAGACCATCACCGGCATCGGCATGACCAAGGTCGGACGGATCTACTACGAGGCGCAGGTGAACCTCCTGACGAGCGGCAGCGACTACGCCGCCCTCGGCAACGCGCTCAACCAGGCGTGCACCAACCTCATCGGCGTGGTCGGCATCACCGTCGCCGACTGCACCCAGGTGGCCAAGGCCGTCACCGCCACCGAGATGATCCCGACGCCGCCGGCCAACGACAACTTCGCCAACGCCGCCACCATCAGCGGCACGAGCGGGACGACGACCGGGAGCACCGCGAGCGCCACCCGCCAGACCGGTGAGCCCTGCCACGGCCAAGTGGCACAGACGGCCTGCGGCAACTTCGCCGGGACGGCGTCGATCTGGTTCGCTTTCACTGCCGCCGGAGCGGGGACGGCGACGATGACCACCTGCAACAGCGGCTACGACACCGTCCTCGCCGCCTACACGGGCTCGGCGGTCAACGCACTGACCCAGGTCGCGTCGAACGACGACGCCCCGTCGAACACCTGCTCTACTTCGTTGCAGAGCAAGGTGCAGTTCCAGGTGGTCCAGGGCACGACCTATCGCATCGCCGTCGACGGCTACGCCGCCAACAAGGGCGCCGTCACCCTGAACTGGACGCTGCCGGCGGCGCCGGCGCCGACGGGGGTGTCGGGCACGGTCACCCAGGCCGGGACGGGTACGCCGGTCGCGGGCGCGATGGTGGCGGTGCTCAACACCAGCAACTTCTCGATCGTCGGCGGTGGAGCCGCGGACGCCAGCGGCAACTACAGCGCCCAGGTGCCCCAGGGCTCGTACTACCTGTACGTCATCGATCCCTCGGGCACCCGCCAGGCCGGCTTCTTCGGCTCGCCGACGCCGAACCTGGTGACGGTGACCACCGGCGTGATGATCGACAAGGACCCCACGCTGGCGTCGCTGCGGGGCACGGTCGCCGGCACCATCAGCAAGGACAGCCCTGCGGGGGCACTTGCCGGCGGGTGGGTCGTCGCGCTCGACGGGGCCACGGGGGCGCCGGAGATCGGCGCGGTCGCGAACGGGTCGGGGCAGTTCTCGCTGGCCAACCTGCGCACGGGCAACCACTTCGTCGCGTACGTCGATCCGGCCGGTGCGCACCGGCCGGAGTTCTTCTCGAATGCCTTCAACGTCCAGACCTCGACGCCGGTCGTCGTGTCCGCCGGCGCCACCACCACGGCGAGCAACTCGCTCGGCGCGCAGGCGACGACCCCGGGCGGTGCGTTGCTCACCGGCACCGTCACCGAAGCGGGCACGGGCACGCCGCTGCCCGGGGTGATGGTGCTGGCCTCCCGGGCCGCGGACTTCGGCCTCGCGGTCGCGGGCCTCACCAACGCGTTCGGCCAGTACAGCCTGAACGTGACCAACCAGGCGCAGTACCGGTTGCAGTTCGTCGACTCGACCGGCCTCCACGACATGGAATGGCACGACAACGAGCCGTACTTCGGCATCGCCGACGCCGCGACCGTGACCGCGCCCGCGGCGACCAACGCCCAGCTCGATCGCCGCAACGGCTCGATCACCGGGACGGTCACCGATGACACCTCGGGGTTCGCAGTGGGGGACGCGTGGGTGTTCGCCATCGGCAGCTCGGGCATCGCCGGCGGCACCGTGACCTCGGGCACCGGGACGTTCACCATCAGCGGCCTCCCGGCCGGCACTTACCGGGTCACCTACGTCGATCCGGTGGGCGGTCGCACCCAGGAGTACTTCAACAACAGCCCCACCTACGACGGCGGCACCCCCGTCACCGTCACCGGCGGCGGCGTCGCCACCGCGAATGCCGCCCTGCACCACCCCTGAGCGCCGGTAGCGTCCGGAGGGTGACGAGCACAGGAGGGCCCGACCTCGACGCGCCCTCGGGTGAGGCGGCGGACCCCGAGCGGGCCGCGGCCGAGCGGCGCACCGGCACGATCGCCGGCGTCGCCGCGTACTCGCTCTGGGGGCTGTTCCCCCTGGTGTTCCACCAGCTCGAGGCGGTGGGTGCCGGCGAGATCCTGATCCACCGCATCGTGTGGTCGTTCGTCGTGGTGTTGGTCATCCTCTGGTTCCGACGTCACCGCCAGCAGGGCGCCATCGTCTGGCTGCGCGAGCACCCCGGTGCCTTCGGCCGCCTCGTCGCCGCCGGCGGGTTCATCGCCGTCAACTGGTTGGTGTACATCTGGGCCGTCAACCACGACCACGTGGTCGAAGCCGCCCTCGGCTACTACATCAACCCGCTGATCACGGTGGCGCTCGGCATCTTCGTCCTGGGCGAGCACCTGCGCCGCCTCCAGGCGTTCGCGCTGGTCTTCGGCGTCGCCGCGGTGGCGGTGCTCACCGCCGCCTACGGGCGCCTGCCGTGGGTGGCGCTCGTGCTGGCGTGCTCGTTCGCGGGGTACGGCTTCCTGAAGAAGGCCGTCTCGGCGCCCACGTCCACCTCGCTGGCCATCGAGACCGGGGCCCTGCTGCCCTTCGCCCTCGTGGCGATGGTCGTCCTCGAGGTGAACGGCGACGCCGCCTTCGGCCACACCAGCGTCAAGGAGAACGTGCTGCTGGTGAGCCTCGGGGTGGTGACCGCGGTGCCCCTGCTCCTGTTCGGCACGGCCGCTTCCCGCATCCCGCTGTCGATGCTGGGCCTGCTCCAGTACCTCACGCCGACCCTCCAACTCGTGTGCGGCGTGCTGATCCTGGGCGAGCCCCTGCCGCCGGAGCGCCTGGCCGGCTTCGTGCTGGTCTGGGTGGCGCTCATCCTGCTCGGGGTCGACGCCATCCGGGCCAGTCGAGCACCGGTGGCCATCGACGAACCCGAGGGCGTCCCGCTCATCGATCCCGTCTGACCGGCGTCGGCGCGAGACTGGGGCCATGCGAGCGCTGGGCGTCCACCACGTGTCCCTCAACGTCCCGGACGTGCCGGCGGCGATGGCCTTCTACGTCGACACCCTCGGCTGCACCGAGCGTGACGACCGGCCCGACTTCGGCTTCGGGGGCGCGTGGCTCGACATCGGCGGCCAGCAGATCCACCTGCTCGAGGCGCCGGCGGCCGACGACCGCGGCCAGCACCTGGCCCTCCAGGTGGAGGACCTGTCGGCTTGCGTCAACGAGCTGCGGGGGAGTGGCGTCGACATCAGCGACCCGTCACCCGTGGGCACCGGCCTCCAGGCCTTCCTGCACGACCCGGCGGGGAACCTCGTCGAGCTGCACCAGGCCGACGTGGGGTGAGCTCCATGGGCGGACCGAACACCATCTCGAGGACGCCCGCCGGCGGGGTGCCGCCCCGTGACGGGGTGGCGCTCGTGGGGGCGGCGGCGGGGCCGCCACCCCTTCGGCTCGGCTGGAGGTGGCCACGGTGACCGCTCCCTCGGCCACCGCCGGCGGCGACGTCGTCGACGCATTGGCCGCGCAGCAGGCCGAGCTGCTGGACCTCGTCGCCGGCCGCACCGAGGAGGACCTGCGCCGGCCGACGCGCTGCGTGGGGTGGACGGCGACCGACGTGCTCTTGCACCTGGCCCAAACCAACGAGGCCGCGGTCGCGAGCGTGGAGGGACGGCTCGGTGAGTTCTCGCTCGGCGGCGTCGACGGGGTCGAGGCCACCGACGTGGACGAGCTCGCCGATCTGGCCGTGCGGGCCGAGGCGACGTCGTCGCCCGGTGAGGTGCGCGAGCGGTGGTCGGCGAGCGCGGCGGCGCAGGAGGCGGGCTTCCGGGCGGTCGACCCCCATGCGCGGGTCCTCTGGGTCGAGGGTGAGCTGGCGGCGCGCAGCCTGGCCTCGACGCGCCTGTCCGAGACGTGGATCCACACCGTCGACGTGGCGTCGGCCTTCGGGGTCACGCCCGAGCCGACCGACCGGCTGTGGCACGTCGCTCGACTCGCCTGGAGGACCGTGCCGTACGCGTTCGCCCGGGCCGGTCGTGAGCTGCACGGCCCGGTGGCCTTCGAGCTGACGGGGCCCGACGGGTCGGCGTGGTCGTTCACCCCCGACGTCGCCGCCGGTCCCGCCGCGACCGTGGTGCGGGGCTCGGCCGCGGAGCTGTGCGAGGTGGCCGGTCAGCGGGCCGACGCGGCGGACACCGACCTCACCGCCGAGGGCCCCGATGCCGGGGCGGTGCTGGCGCTGGTGCGCACCTTCGCCTGAGGGCACCCGGAAGCAGGACTCCTCGGGTAGAAGGCTCTGATCGAGGGCGCGCCGCAGGGATGTTCGGCGATCTGGCCCCTTGCGGGGCCCGGTTTGCTAGGCCTGGTTCGCGGCGAGTTGCTCGGCGGCCAGCGCTCCGCCCACGGCGGCGACCGCAGCCACGAGGAGGACGGCGAAGCGTCCGCGGGGCGCCAAGGCCCGGAAGCCGGCGAGCGTGGCGGCGGCGTCCACCCCGTCGGCGGCGGCGCCGTACCGGGCCCAGGGGACCGGGTCTTCGCCGCGCTCGAGGGCGCGGAGGGTGCCGACGCCGAGTGCGAGGTCGCGGATGCCTAGGGCACGCAGGAAGACCTTGGTGGCGGGGCGGGAGGCCTCGTCGCCCGCCCACCCACGGGCGGCGAGCGACGGCACGAGCACGAGGGCGGCTCCGACGGCGACCCGTCCAACGGCCAGGCTGCGCACGAGTTGGCGGTAGTCCATCGGGGCAGTCTGGCAGGCCGACCGCCCCCCGCTCGTGCCCGGTGACGGCTGCGGGCGCGAGACTCGGTGATGGACGTGCCGGACCCCCCGGCGCCGAGAGAGCGAGGAGACGACGTGGCCGAGCTGTGCGGGCGCTGCGGCGTCTCCCTGCCCGACGGTGTCTCGTTCTGCCCCCAGTGCGGGGCGGCGGCCGCGGCGGCGTCCGCCCCGGTCCCGACCCCTGCCGCCTGGCCGTCGGAACCGCCGCCCTTCCCGCCCACGGCCTTCACGGCGCCCCCGGGGCCCCCGCCGCCGTGGGCCAGCACTCCGCCGCCCGCTGCCCTCCTGGGCCCCGAGCCCGCGGCGGTGTCCCGGAACACGATCGCCGGCGTGATCGGTGTGGTCGGCGCCCTCGTCCTGGGGGTGGCCTCCTTCCTCGCCTGGGCCCAGGTCACCCTCTCGCTCGAGACGGTGCGCACGCAGTCCGTGAGCGGGTGGGACTGGTTCGACAACGGCGTGCAGAGCGGTCCGGTGCTGGCGCTGCTGGCCTTGGCCGGCGCCGGGCTGGGAGGGCTCCTCCTCGGCGAGATGGGGTCGGTGGCGGTGAGGCTGGCCGTGGTGGCGGTCGGGGCGCTCAGCCTCGGCGTGGTGGCGTACGCCGTCAGCGCCATCCTCACCCGTCAGGAGGACGTCCAGGTGGTGGGCAACGTGGCCATCACGTTCTCCGTGGGCATCTGGCTGGTCGCTGCAGGCGCGGTGGCGCTGATGGTCGCCGGCCTCGTGGCGACGCACCGCGCACCGTCGCCCACCTGAGTCCCGAGGTGTGTCGGCGGCGCCGGCCTCGGCTAGAGTCGCCTGCTCACGGGCCGTTGGCGCAGTCTGGTAGCGCACCTGCATGACGCGCAGGGGGTCACAGGTTCAAGTCCTGTACGGCCCACCCGAGAAACCCCAGGTCAGCGGGCATTTTCTGCCTCGTCGACTTGGGGTTTCGTCGCGTCTGGGGACGTTTGACAGGCAAGTTGACAGGCAAGTTGGTCACGAAGCGCCGTCACCGAAGAGCGCTTCCATGGCCTCGACGCCGCTGTCGATCACGGGGTCGACCCGGTGCCGATAGACCTCGGCGGCCATGCGGATGCCCCGGTGGCCGAGGATGTCGGCGATCTGCTCCAGGGGCACTCCTGCTGCGGACAGGAGCGACGTGCAGGAGTGGCGAAGCTCATAGGGCTTCCAGTGGCCGAGCTTCGCTGCCTTCGTGGCCCTGGCGAGGGCACGCCGCAGGTTGCTCGGGTCGACCGGCGTTCCCGCGGTGGTGGTGAACACCAGGTTGTCCGGAGGTGAACCGACACCGGCCCGGAGGAGTTCCTCGGCCTGCTGGACCCTCCGTCGTCGCAGGGCCTTGACCACCGGACCCGGCATCGCCAGCGGACGCTCGGACTTGGCGGTCTTGACGCCTCCGAGGCGAAGGCCCGCTGGCTCACGCTTGAGTGACCGCCTCACCCGAAGGACGCGGTCGTCGAAGTCGATGTCGTCCCACGTCAGGCCCATCGCCTCGCCTGGCCGCAGGCCATGCAGGAGCATGACCGTCAGCGGCGCCTCCATCGAGGTGCCCTGCACAGCGGACAACAACCGCTTGGCCTCGTCGGTGGTCAGGCTCTTGCGCTCCTCATGGGTCACCCTCGGGCGGCGGGCAAGTTCTGCGACGTTGCGGTGAACGTGACCCTCGACCTGCGCCCGGTGCAGCGCCATCTGGAGGACGCTCCTGATCCGCATGCAGGTGCTGCTGCTGAGGCCGCTCTCGGCCTTGCGGCGGAGCATCGCCTCCACGTCCGCCGGAGTCAGCGCCTTGAGGCGGGTTCGGCCGAAGGCGGGCGTCAGGTGCTTCTCGACGATCGACCGATACTGCTCGACCGTGTTGGGGGAGAGGTCCTTCGACAGGTGCAGGGTTAGCCACGTGCTCAGCCAATCACCGACGGTCAACCGATCAGACGAGACCGGCAGCCCGGCGGCGACCAGCCGTTGGACCTCACGCATCTTGTCGGCAGCCTCGCGTCGGGTACGTGCGTAGACGAATTTGCGTCGCCGCTTCTCGTCCTCCCAGCCGAGGTGAACCTCGCCGACCCACCGGCCGTCGCTGCGCTGGTAGATTGAACCGTCACCGTGGCCTCGTCGGTTGCCCATCGCCTCAACCTCCTCTAGATCAGGATGCCTCGGGGGTGTGACGCTCATCGCCGTTGCGGAGCCGCTCGACGTACTCGTGGAGCGCGACGAGTGGGACCCTCCGGGAACGGCCGATCTTGACGGACTCCAGCGCGCCTGAGGCGAGTAGCTCGTAGGTCCGCGCCCGGGAGACGGCAAGGTAGGTTGCGGCCTGCTCGACGGTGAGAAGGCGGTGGTCGGAGTTGGCCGCCGCGGTGAGGTCGAGATCGGGAGCGGTCATGGGGCGACTGCCTCGTCAAAATGACGCTCGATCGTCATTCTGACTCCTCGCGGTCGAGGCCCATGAGTCGTCCGTGGATCGTGTGTCCAAGCTGATTCTCGAAGTCGACCGCTTCTCGCCATCCGTCGGGGTCGTTGTTGAGCAATCCGAGAGACTCCCGCTCGATCGCGTCGGCGAGAGCGCCAAAGTGCGGATCGGTCTGAAAGAACCTGTCTTGGCGCGGCACCTGGTCGAAATACGCCTCGGCATCCTGTCCCGGGAGCGGCTCCCAGCCGCGGAACCATCGGCGCGCGACTGCGCCGGTCACCTGGACTTCACGCGTCACGTCGAGCGTCTCATCGTGGCCAAACGGGATGAGCAGGTGCATCGGTGTCGTGTCAAGGGCAGTGGCGAGCAGCACGAGATCGTCGATCGTGACCTTGCGGCTGTCAGCACGGCCCACGGACTCAACGCGAGCGATTGCGGTCCGATCGAGGCTTCCGCCGAGTTGACGCACGCGATCCGAGAGTTGCTGCTGGTTCATCCCCTTGCGCTGACGCAGTCGTCGGAGGTTGTGGCCGAACACTTCGCGCACGTTCACATGCCTACTCCCTGGTGTGAAATCCACACAGAACAATATAGATTCGCACACCGGTTGTACAGTCGAACTCGATGTCGGGTTTGCACGGCGCGGCCACCGTCGGGAGGTTGGACCGCTCGTCGCCGAGCGCGGGGGAGGTGGGCCACCAACTGGTCAACTTTCCGTGCTCCCTCGATGGGCAGCCATCCGACTTGGTACATCCGGACCTTGTCGACTTCGCCTCCCTAGGGAAGGCAGGCCCCGGCGTGAAGCACGCCTATGCAATCCTCTGGGCCGAAGCTCAGGTCGGAAGGGCGCCCCTGGGGACGTGGGTCATGGCGGAGTTGCTCATGTGCGACCAGCACACCGCCCGGCAACGTGTGCAGCACCTCGAAGACCTCGGCCTGCTCGAAGTCGATCACGGTCAGTCGATCTACAACGGTGACGAGAGGGACGTGCCCACCAGCTATCGAGTGACCGTGCCCCACGGTCGTGCCGCAAGGTCCGATCCCCCTCACACCCTCGTTCTAATTACTTCTCTCTACCAGACGACCGCGCGCGAGCGCGACGACCCGTCACCCCTTCGACCCTACCTACGCGAGCTAGTGATGAGGGGCTTGGGACCTCAGGACATCCACCCCGACGAAGGGCGGTGGGCCGCCTCGGTCTATGGCCCGGTGGGATGGCTGATGACGCAGACCGGACTCCCGACCTTCACTGCCAGCGACATGGCCCGAGCCGTGGGATGTGGCATCGGAAGGAAGGCAGTGGAGCGTGTTCGTGACCGCATGTGCCTCCAAGGCGACGCCGTGGCGGCGCCCGGCCTAGGGCGCGGGGTGTACACGCTGACGCTGAAGGTCTGGCTCTTGCGAGACCTCTACGACGAACTGCTCGCGTACGCGCCTGACGCGCCCGAACCCGGCGCGGTCATGGACCTTCTCAGCCGGGTCGTCGTTGCTGACGAATCGGCCCGGCAGGCGAAGTATTGGGATCGAAAGCGACGACAGGCCGACCAACGTGAAGCCGGGGCACGCCTCAAGTTGCTCCGCGAGCTTCAGGCTGCTCGGGCAGAGCCAGAGGCGCTCCCCAGATGGACCGAGCACTACACGCTGTCCTGCGACGGCTGGACGCGTCGACCGTCAGCCCCCGAGCACATGATCCCGCTCGTGCCCCTAGACCAGACGTGGAGCGTCGAACCCTGAACTCACCCGACCCAACCGGCAGCCGCAAGATGACTCGGTGGCTGAGTGCATTCAGCCATGACCCATGTACTCAGCTTCGGCTGCTCGGCGCCTATCGCGAGTGTGGCTCGTCTCGGACGAGGAGCGGTCGTCCATGCCGTGTCTTGATACGCGCCCCCATCGGTCGGTGCCCCCTGCACGATCTCGGCTGATCGACTAGATACGCCACCCCGTCTTCGGTGCGGCGTGACTAGGCGTAGCGCTTGATGCTCGTAGTGGTCGGCGAAGGTACACATCGTCCGCTCGCACTGACCCGGGTCGCGGTGGATTGCGTAGCTCTCATCCATGCCGCGCAGGGGACCATCGTCGGCGTAGTCCGAGTGGACGTAGGTCTCGGGGTGGACGTGCTCGACGAAGGGTTTGCCGGTGCGATCCCTGGCGGCCGTCTGGGACTGCCGCGCGGCGGGGTGACATCTGATCTGTGGTGCTGAGTGGTGCCACGGGAGAGGATGTGCACCATGCCCAAGCCGTATCCGAAGGAGTTCCGCGAGGAGGTCGTCCGGGTCGCCCAGAACCGCGAGGACGGC